>JAZRKZ010000304.1:0-13024 GCA_045646565.1 Lachnospiraceae bacterium | reverse complement strand
AGAAATAAGGGTAAGGGCGGAACGGCTAGGCAGCCATGTGCTGGCCGGCCTCAAATGGGTCGGTTTCGGCGTGTTCGTCGGACTGATCGTCGGCTTCTGCGCCTCCATCTTCGCGAAGACGATCCTGCTGGCGACAGCCTTTCGTCTTGCGCACAGGTGGATCCTTTTCCTGATGCCTGTCGCCGGCATCATCATCGTCTATATCTATCACCTGGCCGGCTCAGCCGGCGTCGGCGGCACGAATCTGATCCTTGCCTCGATCCGTAAAGGGGAGGAAGTGCCGGCAGCGCTCGCACCGCTGATCTTTGTCGCGACGTCGCTTACTCATCTGACCGGCGGTTCTGCCGGACGCGAAGGCGCCGCCTTGCAGATGGGCGGGAGTATGAGTTCGGCGCTGGCAAGGCTCCTGAAATTTCCCGAGGAAGACCGAAGACAGGTCATTATGTGCGGCATGAGCGCCGCCTTCTCGGCCCTCTTCGGAACGCCGCTCGCGGCCGCTGTTCTGCCGATGGAGATAAGCACAGTCGGCATTATGTACCACTCGGCTTTTGTCCCCTGCGTCATATCTTCGCTGACAGCTCACTTTGTAGCCAGATGGGTCGGTCTCGGGTCGGAGCAGATGCTGCTTACCAATGTGCCTTCATTTGACGTGATCGATATGGGGCAGGTAGCGGTCTTTGCAATCCTGTGCTCGCTGGTCGCTATTTTGTTCTGTTCGACAATGCATAAGACGGAGCATCTGTTAAAGGAAAAGGTGCCGAACGACTATATCAAGGTCGTCGGCGCCGGCGTCATCATTATCGTGATGACGCTGCTCGTGGGAGACCACACCTACAACGGCGCCGGCAGCAACATTATCGAGGCGTGTGTTCTGGAGCCGGAATTCAGAGTTCCGTGGTACGCGTTCCTGCTCAAGATTATTTTTACGGTCGTCACTTTGTCCGGCGAGTACAAGGGCGGCGAGATCGTCCCGTCGCTTTTTATCGGCGCGACATTCGGCAATTTCTTCGCGGGCTTCACCGGCTTTGATCCGGGGCTCTGCGCGGCAGTCGGTATGGCTTCGGTGTTCTGCGGGGTCACGAACTGCCCGATCGCGTCGCTGCTCATCAGTTTCGAATTATTCGGCTTTGAAGCGATGCCGTTCTTCCTGCTGGCAATCGCGATGGCTTATCTGTTCTCGGGCAATTACGGTCTGTATCATGGCCAGCTGATCCGCTATTCCAAGGTCGGGGTCAGAAGGATCGACCAGCATACGCGTTAACGCACTCGAAAGGCGTCGGTACGCCGGAACAGCTGCTCTGTCGCCATCTCATACTCGGAGATGGAGCGGGCTTTCCTCACTTTTTTAAGTTCCCTGTCGGCCCCTGTGAACAGATCTCCGGCATACAGCCAGAGTTCCTTCATCTTGGCAAGGACGGGACGCTCTCCGGACATCTCGGCCTCATAGCCTTTTTGTACTTCGCGGAAGAATGCGCGAAGTTCTGAAGGCATAAGTGCGCTGCCGCCGCGAAGTTCGCGTACGAGAGCAGGATTTCTTATGAGACCGCGGCCGATCATGACGGAAGGAACGGACCAGAGACCGTCCATATCCGACGGACCGAGGATATTGCCGTTGTAGCACAGGGGGTGGACTGACATTTTCTGAATTTCCGCAAATGTATCCCTGTGCGGGCTGCCCTGATACATCTCCCGCATTGTCCGCGGATGAACAATCACTTCTCTCATCGGGTATCGGTTGAACACCTCATAGATCGCCGCGGCTTCATCCGCGCTCTCGACGCCGATCCTGCTTTTTACGGAAATACCCACGGACAGGCGGTCTCGCGAAAGAAGTTCGAATGTTTCGTCAAAGAATCTGTCAAGTGCATCGGGATCCCTCAGCATAGCCGATCCTTTGCCCTTTGTCGTTACCGTAGGGACCGGGCAGCCCAGGTTCAGGTTGACTTCATCGTAGCCAAGTTCTGCCAGAGAGCGGATCGTGAACAGAAGATCTTCCGGAATCCGTGTCAGGACCTGCGGAATGGTGTGTGTGCCGGCGTTATTGGCCGGTGCCACATCATTTTTTTCTCTTGTCTTCATTTTGTGCGTTTTATGAGCAGCGATGAACGGGGCGTAGTAGCGGTCGATCCCCGGAAAATATCTGGCGTGGGCACTTCGGAAGATCCAGCCGGTCATACCCTCGAGCGGCGCGAAATAATAGTTCATAGTCTGTCCTTTCTGTTGCGGTGCCTGCTGTTACAAAAGTTTAGCTTCTGTTTTTAATATATGCAAGCTAGTATTTGTAAATATTCTCATAATTTGGTACACTTAAAGGGAGTATTTTCTGAAATAAATATTTTAAGGGAATTGTATCGTGAATAATAAGGAGGTGCACATATGGCAGATAAAAGGCCTCGCGCCAGAGAGAAAAAGGTAACACACAGCGGGCAGGGCGTTCATCTGAGAGATGAAAAAACCGGTATGGGGCCGGTAGGGGCCAGTGGCGGCCCAAGGCCCGGCAGCGGAAAGCCCGGCGGTGGTAAACCGGGCGGCGGTATTACCCGCGCCGGAGGACTCAGCCTGCCTGTTATTGTGATCGCGGTCATTGCCTACTTCCTGTTCGGAGGCGGCGGAGGCGGAACGACGACAACCACCTCATCTTCCCAGTCAGGCGGTTATGGTCAGTCGGCCTACTCGTCGCAGGGTTCGACGTCAGGCGGTTATTCATCATCGACGGGTCAGACCCACAACACATGGGTCGACAGCACCGGTACTTCGGAGAACCTCAACACGACGGTCTCTTCCGGCGCCCGCGAGAAGTACACGAAGCTTCTCGGCAGCGGCAAGGATACGGTCACACTGATGGTCTATATGTGCGGAACGGATCTTGAGTCCCAGAACGGCATGGCGACCAGCGACCTTCAGGAAATGGCGGCGGCAAGTCTCGGTGATAAGATCAATCTTCTTGTCTACACAGGCGGCTGCAAAAGATGGAATAATAATATCATCGACAACAAAAACAATCAGATCTATCAGATCACCTCGAACGGAATGCGGCGCCTTGTCAGTAACGACGGTCAGAAGGCGATGACGGATCCGGCGACGCTGAGCGCCTATATCAAGTGGTGCAGGGCCAATTATCCTGCGACCCGTTACGGTCTCATTCTCTGGGATCATGGCGGCGGATCGGTCAGCGGTTACGGCTACGATGAAAAATTCGGAAGAAACGTCGGCTCTATGGATCTTGCCGGGATCAATAAGGCTCTGAAGGACGGCGGCACTCAGTTCGACTTCATCGGCTTTGACGCCTGCCTCATGGCGACGGCGGAGACAGCTCTTATGCTGAATCCCTACGCCGATTATATGATCGCTTCTGAGGAGACGGAGCCGGGTATCGGCTGGTACTACACGAACTGGCTGACGGATCTTGGCAGGAATACCTCAATTGCGACGACATCTCTCGGCAAGGAGATTGTAGATGACTTTGTGAATACCTGTGCTGGCAAGTGCCGCGGTCAGCAGACGACACTGTCCGTCGTCGACCTGGCGGAATTCGCGGACACCGTGCCGGCCAGACTGAGCGATTTCTCAAAGTCGGTCAGCTCCATGATTGCCAATAAAGAGTATAAGACGGTCTCCAACGCCCGCTACGCTACAAGAGAATTCGCCGCGAGCACCAGGATCGATCAGGTCGATCTTGCCCACCTCGCTCTTAACATAGGCAATTCTCAGGGCAAGGAGCTGGCCAAAGCGCTTCGCTCCGCAGTCAAGTATAACCGTACGTCATCGAACATGACGAACGCGTACGGCGTATCCATTTACTTCCCGTATCGCAGATCGACCTACGTGGATAAGATATGCAGCACCTACACGCAGATCGGTATGGATGAAAGTTACGCAAAGTGCATCCAGGAGTTCGCGTCTCTTACGACGAGCGGTCAGGTGGCGACGGGCGGTTCGAGTGGTTCCTTCGGTTCGCTCTTTGACAGTCTGGGCGGCTATTCGGGCGGCTACACACAAGGATCTTCCAACAGTTATTCCGGCAGCTCCGATGAAATCGCAGCGCTCCTCAATGCGTTCCTGGGCGGCGGATATGGCTCTGTCAACGGTCTGTCCGGCTCCAATACGAACTTCCTTACAGGGCGCGCGATGAGCACGGAAGATACCGTGGAATACATTTCCGATAACTTCTTCGGATCCGCTTCGCTTACCTGGAACGAGGAGGCGGGCGAATATAAGATGAGTCTCAGCGATGAGCAGTGGGATCTGGTGCACGAGCTTGACCTTAACATGTATTATGATACCGGCAAGGGCTATGTGAACCTTGGCTATGACAACCTCTTCAGCTTTGATGAGAACGGAAGCCTTGTGGCGGATACCGATCGCAACTGGCTCTCGATCAACGGTTCGCCGGTATCGTATTTCCACATGGATACGATCGATGACGGTGAGAACTATACGATCACCGGCCGTGTCCCGGCTCTCCTTAACGGCGAGCGGGTCGAACTGATCCTGGTCTTCGACAATGACAATCCGTACGGTTTCGTGGCGGGCGCTCTGCACAGGTACGATGAGGAGACGGAGACTCTCACAGTCGCAAAGAACCTGACAGAGATCAAGGACGGCGATACGCTTGATTTCCTTGCCGACCTCTATTCTTATGACGGAGAGTTCACGGCGAACTACTATATCGGCGAACAGCTTGTCGTTGACGGTGAGCTTGAGATTTCCAACGATGATATCGGCGACGGCGATGTGATCATCACATACAGATTTACGGATATTTACAATCAGGAATACTGGGCTGACTCGATCAGGCCGGCCAAATGATACAGAAAATCTCCATCTGGCGGACTCAGCCGGTAAATGGCGGCTTTCTGGTCAGAACTACGATTTGGACGATGCGTTAGCGGCGAGGAGGAATACAATGTCGGATAAGGATGCAGCTTCTAAAGAATATGCAAGCTGGCTGGACGGCATCGGTCTGTCCGGCCCAATCAGCAGCGAGTATCATCATGATGAGATCCCGGGCATTATCAATTCCAGCGTACTGGGCAAATTCTCGCTCGATGATCTTGATTTCGGCGATGATATGACAAAAGGCCGGATCGATTTCGATGACGAGTATCTGCTGAAATCTTCGGATATCGGCCGGGGGACGCTTTCCGGGTATAATCTGGGATCAGCCGGTGCGGTACAGACAGCGCATGATCATGAAGACTTGTGCAGAGAGGCCCGCTCCCGGCTGGAAGCCCGGGCCGAAAGCGTTCGCATGAGGACAGACTATCCGGAGAGAGATTCACAAGGCGGTTACTATCATCCGGCCTACGGTTCGAGAACGGATGCGAAAGCGGCCCGCCGGGAAGACCCCCCGAAGGACAGTATTTTTGATTTCATGGGGTCGAAAAAGAGGCAGATGCCTGAGAGCGGCATGTCGGTACAGGATAGCGTTTTTTCGGGGATCAGAGGGGCTGCAGACCGTATCGGTCTTAACTCTGACGGCCTGAAGAACTATATAGACAAAGCGCCGACACAGTGGAAGCTCCGTCAGGAGAAAAAGCGGTCGGAGCGAATGGATCCGACCCGTAAAGGCTCCGAAAAAAAGCAACAGCCAAAGGCAGCAGCTGCAACCGGTCCGGTTCCGCGGGAAATTCCGCAGGGCATGGGCAGACCCAGGGGGAAGAAAACGCCAAAAGCGGTGTATTTTATCATCCTGTTTGCTGTACTTATGAGGTTCATCGCCTTACTTTATGAGTGGAAAGCGGAGTCGGAAGCGGAGACTCCAAAGCCGGACGGCAAGCCTGCAGTCGAACTCGGTACGAATGTCCTCCCGAAGGAAATGGTCAGTGATTGGGAGAACGCCTTTGAATGCTTATCCTCTCTCCGCGAAGCAAATGACCGATTTCCGCTCATGACGCTTTCGATGGACGAAACGACCGGGTATCTGACTGAGCACGGCTGGGACGTTACAGAGATCCACGAGGAAGAAGATAACAACTATATAGAAGCGTCGTTTGTGCAGTCTGAGTCGGAGGCTTATATCTGCGTTGAAGCGAACAGAGTCCAGTTCTGGTTCGACTGGTCAGGCAGTGAAGTGGTGGAAAGCGAGATCGAGCAGGCATGGAAGGCTATCCTTCCGGACGATGAAGAGCTGTATCCGGGAGTACCGGTCACACAGTCAGTGATCAAACCGGAAATGCTGCAGGCCGTTCGGGATACCGGTACGAAGACAGACTACACGAATACAATTGAGTATCATGAATATGCGGGTGATGTGTTCGTAGCGGTCTTTGATGATGCACAAAGCGGCTGGGATCTGATTCTCAGAGGAGATGACGACCGCGTGGTCTACGTAAATACGGACGGCTTAGGAGAATACGTCGAATATACCCAGGTCGAGGGCGCGGTGAACGAGAACTTCCGGTAACAGAATAATGCGTATTCTCGGGGGTTTGTGGTATACTTGAAGAAGAATTGAGCAGTATATACTTGGCGTCGGACCGCGCGGGCGGTCCTGCCTGATGAAAAGGAGGAATCAAGTTATGAAGATTGCTATGGCGAACGATCATGCCGGCACGAACATGAAGAATGAGATCAAGGCGCTTCTTGAGAGTATGGGACACGAAGTCGTCGACTTCGGCACATACGATACGAACCCGGCTGACCTCCCGGATTATGTATATCCGGCTGCCCTCGCAGTAGCGAAGGGCGAGTGCGACCGCGGTATTTTCGTCGACGGCGTGGGATACGGGTCCGCAATGATTGCAAATAAGATCAACGGCATCTATGCCGCTGTCTGCCAGGATCCTCTCTGCGCGGCGCTTTCCCGTCAGCACAATGACACGAACGTTCTCTGCCTCGGCGCTAAAATTATCGGCACGCTGATTTCCACGGAGATCGTCAAGACATGGATGACGACGGATGCCTTCACAGCCGAGAAGTATGTGAACCGCGTACAGAAAGTCAAGGATATCAATGACAAACACTGTGTGCCGCTTGCATAAACGGCTTATGGGATGCTTCAAAAACGGAGCCGCCTTATAAAAAACGGAGACCACTGAATATAACGGAGATTTCTGCTGATGTCCGTGATATTCAGTGGTTTTTTGTCGGTGCGAAGCCGGTCGCCTGTCCCTCCTTTTATGCCCGGAAGCTTTCGGTAATCAGTCGGGGTTGTTCTTTTTCCTGTTTACGGCAATCATTCTGTTGTGCTCGCGGAATTCTTTCGGGGTCATGCGGAAGTGTTCGCGAAAAGCGCGGTTGAAGGTTCTCTGACTGCCGAAGCCGGCGTTTTCATAGGTCTCAGTGATCGACTGATCCGTGTATTCGAGCAGATAGCGCACGTATTCGAGACGCGTATTGTTCAGGTATTTGTTAAAATTGGTATGGAAGGTCCCGGAAAAAACACGGGAGAGAGCAAAGGGGCTCACGAACAGATCATGGGCCATTTTCGTCAGCGTCAGATCTTCTTCTGTGTAATGCTCGGCAATATAGGAGACTGTTCGGCTTACAAGGTCGTCATTATCGTTCGTATGGATCTCCTCGAGCGTGAGCAGCGGCAGTATGCGGGCAAGAATGATCATCAGATAAGCCTGATGCAGGATATCATCCTGCTCGGATCCCTCGTGGAGCTCGAGCGTTTCAAGCGCATAGTAAATGTCAGGATGAACATCTTTGGCTTTGATGATGGGATTGGTCGGTACCAGAGTCGTGATCGTCTGCATATAGGGGCCCGTCATGGACGGCAGTCCGAGCAGATACTGGACACGGCCCGGCTTATCATCATAATGCTGATAGTGATGGATCTGTTCCGGGAAGATGACGGCGATGTCGCCTTTTTCCATGTTGTATAGTTTCGTGCCGATGCCGCAGGCCAGTGTCCCCTCCAGCACATAGGTGAACTCAATGTTCTTATGGAGATGTGGGGGGATATGGGTACTGTCGATGTCGTAGAGCTCAAAGTCATTTTTTTCTTTATAGAACAGAGAATACATGGCAGTCTCCTCTTTTTGACGGCGTTTTTGGAATGGGAACAAATGTTGCAAACGGTCTGCATAGTCTGGTCAGCGTCATTTCTGCTTATTTATAATTATCATAATTGCAAAAAAGTGGTATTGCAAGCAGTATTTGGCTGAAAGTCATTGAAAATACTCAAAATTTGACTAATATCTCTTTTTTGGCTAGTATTTGTCATTTGCTGAATGTGACAAATGTAACTTTTGCGCATAAAATCAAGATTTAGTATTGTTATTCTGTGAAAAATATGCAATATTTGGCTAAGTGATATTGCTGATTTGTCGTGCAATACCTGCAGATCTGGTTTATTATTAGTTTGTCAGCAAGATAGAAGCGGGAAAGCATAGAAGCGATCCTGGCGTTTAAGTGAAATGTGAATTGAACCGACCAATAGGCAGCAATGCCTTTCTTATATCTGCATAGTCATCTTTCAGCAAAGGGAAAGCCTCCGGAGTGATCCGGAGGCTTTCCTGATATGCGCAGATGTCACTGCCTTGACAAGCATAGTCGGATTCCATATTATTTTATCAAAAGTTCCGTAAGGAACTTCGACAAAAGGGCGATGAAATCGCCCGCAATTCGACTATTGAGTGCGCGAACGCAAAGATTTGCCGTGCAGACAGGAAGTGTATAATGAAAAGAAAAATGATGACGTTACTGATCGCCGGCATACTGATTCTCACAGCCTGCGGCGCCGTTCATGAATCCGGGACGGACGGTGCGGACGCCGGAGTCGATCCGCTGGCAGATAAATCTTATGACCGGGTGATTTATGACGCCATGACAGTGCCGTATATGTCTCTGAGAGCCTATGGGCAGCACGGAGAGGATGCGCTTGGCAAAGGTGAAGCAGAGATCCGGAGACTGGACGATCTCCTGTCGACAGGTAATCCTGCAAGTGATACCGCTTCAGTCAATGCGGCGGGCGGAGGGACGCTCTCAGAGGACAGCGCATATCTTACTGAGATGTCTCTGGATCTCTTTGAACGAACGGACGGAGCGTTCGATATCTCCGTCTATCCGCTGATGGAGCTCTGGGGATTTACGACGCAGTTCGGGAATGGACCGGATACGGCAGAAAAGACCGATAAGATGGAGGAACAGGTCCGGGAAGCGCCTTCGGAGGAAGAAATCGCGCGGGTCCGTGAACTGGTCGACGCGTCGAAGATCACGTTCGATTCTGTATCGAAAGAGATCACACTGCCGGAGGGCATGCAGATCGATTTCGGCGGTATCGCAAAGGGGTATACATCCCAGCGCATTGCGGACATTTTCCGGGAGAACGGCGTGACGAGCGCGCTGATCGATCTGGGCGGCAATATACAGACGGTGGGCGGCAAGCCGGACGGAAGCGAATGGAAGGTCGCGCTCAACGACCGGAACAAGGGGACCTGCCTCGGCGTTGTCAGGGTACGGGATATGGCAGTCATTTCTTCCGGCGGCTATGAGAGGAATTTCAAGACTCCGGACGGGACCGCATATCATCACATTATTGATCCGAAGACAGGTCATCCGGCAGACAACGGGTTTTCCGCGGACGGCTCCGTCTCTATTGTATGCGCAGACGGAACGATGGCGGACGCCCTGTCGACAGCCCTGTATGTCATGGGTCCGCAGAAGGCCATTGCGTATTGGAAAGAGCACAGCGATGATTTTGATTTTGTTCTGATGACAGATGATGATAAGATGTATGTATCGGAAGGTCTTGAGGATCGCTTCAGCTCGGATAACTATAAGTATGAAATCGTGCGGAAGTAAGCCTCATGAAAGCAGCGCAGCGCTATGGTTCAAGTTTTTAAGGAGGTAGCCATGTTCAAGGCAAAAAAAGTTTCTGCCATCGTTTTATCCGCTATTCTTGCGTGTTCCGCTCTGTCTGGCTGCAGCGGTCCGGTCGGAACAGCAGCGCCGACCCCGACCCCTGTTCCGACGGATGCGGCGGCACTCGCGGGTTATGTTGCCGCCGCGCTTTCTTGCGTCACGTCAATGGAATATGACACGGAGACCTATATGAAAGCGGCAATGAGCCTTAGCGGTCTTTTCGGGGATGAGGAGGATTCAGAGCCCCTCAGTGCGGAAATGTCCGTCAAAGTGGATATGACAGCGCAGGCGACCAGCGATCCCGAAATGGCTCACGCAAAAGGTACGGTCGAGGTCAATGTGTTTGATGAGAAGAATACGCAGGAAGTTGAGACCTATACTGCCAAAGAAGACGGGAAATATGTGGTCTATTCGAACGCAGGGGACGGAGTATGGAGCCTGAAGGAAACCGGTGATGCTGAAATAGACGATATGTTCAACCGGTCCATGTTCGAAGCGGTGAGCGACGGACGGATCCGGGCGGATCTTGCGGCAGAAACGGTGAAGATCAATGACGTCGATACTTACCGGCTTGATATTGAGCTGACCGGCGATGAGATCATGGAATACGTCGGAAATACATTTGATAATATGAATTCTGTGTTCGGCGACGAGTATGCAGGGATCATCGATGAAGCCGCTCTCCGGATCACGCTTTATATTAAGCCGGATACAAATCTTCCGATCCGCATGGAGTTCGACGGGACCGAGATCGGTAATAAGATCATGTCCTATGTGCAGTCATACATAGATGTTACGGTGAGTGAATTTACCGTATCCGCGGATTATAAGAGCTTCAACGAGGTCCCGGCGATCACGATACCGGAGGATGTTGCTGCACATGCCGTACCCTCCGGTGAAGATACCGATTCTTTCGATATGGATCTTACAGGCGAGGGAATACTTGATGAAGATATGACGGAGTCGGGGCTTAGCGATACGGAGTTCACCACTCCGGAACCGGATGAGGACGGAAAATACAGGATTCGTTCGGACTCGGCCGAAGCTGCGGCCGCGTGCGTCATCCCTGAAGGACAGACAGTAAATCTCGGCGAAAGCAGCGCGCTGTTCACTCTCGGAACGGGTACGGGCTCTCCTTATACACAGTATATTTTCTGCTTCATTGACAACATGACGTCGGAGGAAATAGAGGAAATCGCACGGCAGACGGAGTGGCTCGGAGATGTGGATGACGCCGATATCAGTGAGAGCCAGGTCGGCGATACGAAAGTCATCGATGTGAACGGACGTGAGATCCGCTACGTGGCAAAGTCCTGCGTTTTATACGCGGGAACCGAAGAGCAGGCGTACAGCAAAGAGGTGAATGCATGGACGCAGCTTGACGGGACGATCTTCGTCATTTCCTACGATTCCTATGATGAGACGAACAGCGCATCGAATGACGGAATTGATGATGAGGCGCTGATACGCGCGGCGTTCGAAAATGTGATATTTGAGTGAAAAAGGGGTTAAAATGGCCAATCAGGATTTTGACATTAAAAAAGCATATGAAAAATGGGTGGAGCAGGGCGAGCCTGTCTATAAGGAAACAAAGAAGACCGGTAAAAAGGGGGCGGGCGCACCCCGTCGCTCCTATGAAAAGAAATCCGACGCCCGGAGCAGAGATGTAAAAGCAGGCCGGCCCGCCGGGGATGGCGCGCAAAGCGGCGGTCCCGAGAAGACGCGCGACGAGGGTAAGAGGGCGTATACTCCGAAATTTGTCCCCGACCCCGATGCGCCGCAGTGCCCCGTAAGGAAGAGATGCGGCGGCTGTGAGTATATCGGCAGGAATTACAAGTGGACGCTCAAAGAGAAGGAGATGAGGACGTATAAGCTGCTGAAGCCGTACGTGAAACTGTCCGGCATCGTCGGAATGGACGATCCGTATCATTATCGGAATAAGGTGACGTCTACATTTGCACATGTAAAGGACGGAAGAAAAGAGCGGAACGTCTGCGGCATTTACGAGCAGGGTACGCACAAAGTCGTCCCGACCTTGAGCTGCCTGATCGAGAATGAGACCGCGGATGCGATCGTGCGCGATATTCTCGATATGCTGAAGAGCTTTAAGATCAAAGTCTATGATGAGGACACCGCCTACGGACTCCTTCGGCATGTGCTTGTCAGAACCGCCCATGTGACCGGCCAGGTCATGGTCGTGCTTGTCCTGGCGTCTTCGGTCCTTCCCGGAAAGAACAATTTTGTCAAAGAGCTGCTGCGCCGCCACCCTGAGATCACGACGATCATTATCAACGTCAATGACCAGCGGACATCGATGGTGCTCGGCGAAAGAGAGAGCGTCATCTATGGAAAGGGCTATATAGAAGACAAACTTTGCGGAAATACATTCCGCATCTCCTCAAAGTCCTTCTATCAGATCAATTCCGTGCAGACCGAGAAGCTGTACCGGCAGGCGATCAGGTACGCCAATCTCACCGGCCGGGAGCGTGTGATCGACGCCTACTGCGGTATCGGGACAATTGGTATCACGGCAGCGGCCGGAGCGAAAGAAGTCATCGGCGTGGAGCTCAATAATGACGCGGTCCGCGACGCGATCCTGAACGCGAAGATGAATGACATCAGGAATATCCGTTTCTATAATAATGACGCCGGCGAGTTCATGCGCGGTATGGCCGCCCAGCATGAGAAGGCGGACGTTGTCTTTATGGATCCGCCCCGTACGGGCTCCACGGAGGCTTTCATGAGCGCGGCGGTCTCCATGTCCCCGGGCAGAATTATCTATATTTCCTGCGAGCCGGAGACGCTGGCCAGAGATCTTCAGTGGCTCACAAAGAACGGGTATAAAGCCAAAGAGGCGGTGGCCTATGATATGTTCCCGTTCACGGAGAATGTCGAGACGGTTGTCCTTCTGACGAGGCATATTTCTCCTTCGTGTCCTTGATGCGGGGAGAGGGCGGTTAGATAAGAATCTTGAACTTATTACACTATGAATATTGAGATTAAGGAGTATTCTTAGTGCAGAATAGATAAATGATTGACATTTGACGCTTTAATGTATAAAATTCTTATTAAGTTTATTTTCGGATATTCACTATTGTGACCGACTCTGACGATTGTTTTTCATTTATGAAATGAAAGCAGGTCCGGGCGGCGGGACAGGCTCCGAAAATAGGTTGTAACGCGCGAAGGCGTTATGTAATAAACAAATAAG
>JAZRKZ010000303.1:0-10883 GCA_045646565.1 Lachnospiraceae bacterium | reverse complement strand
GGCAGCGGGAAGCTCAGCACAGCCGAAGGGGACGGCATGAAATCATGATCAAGATAAACACAGAAGAGATTAGCGAGACCGCCGGGAAGAATCTGGCAAGGAAGGCGCTGGCAGGCATTCAATAAAGATGCTCAAAGAGCCATTAAGACATGAATTTGTCGGCAATGAAAAAGACTTTGAAGGCATGATCTATGACAATCTACGGGATATATGCAAGGAACTCGGACTTCCTGAAATTCTCGTTGCTGAAAGGCAGAAAATTGTTAAGCTTGATGATATTCAAATCCGGATGGACATAATCGTCAGGCACGTCGACGATACGATCACCATCTTCGAAGTCAAGAAAGTAAATTCAAAGAATCCGCAATGTGCTGGCTACGCCCAAGTGAACGCAATAGGGCAGTTATTACTTTACAAATACGTTGTGGGTGTAAGTACTGGTTGTGACGTCAGGCTTGTTCTGGTAGACAACAAAATCTATTTCAGGACCAGATGCGTTTTTGCAGAGGAAAAACTTCCAATCACGCTTATGGAAATACAGCGCGATCGGGTATTCATTCCTTACTTCGGGTGGTGATTATGTGGCGAAAGGTAAATATTCGAGGTGGTTAACCGAAGACGGTCAGCGTCTGGTCAAGGGCTGGGCCCGTGATGGATTGACGGATGAAGAGATTGCGAAAAAGATGGATATAAGTGCCTCTACCTTTTACGAATGGCAGAAAAAGTATTCGGAGATTTCGGAGGCAATAAAAAGAGGCAGGGAGCCGACCAATGTCATCCTGGAGGATACGGCCTTTGAGAGGGCGACGACATGGCGCACGGTCAAAGAGGTGACGAAGGAGCCGAGATTAAACAGAAAGACGGGTATGATTGAGATGACCGTGGTCAAGGAGACCGAGAAAAGGGTGCCGCCTGACTCAACTCTGCTCATCTTCCTGATGAAGAACCGGATGAAGGAAAAGTACGGAGATAAGCAGCAGGTTGAGCTTTCTGGGCAACTTGAGGCGAACAACCCGTTCGAAGGCCTGACGGAAGCGCAGCTCCGGAAAGTACGTGGCGGAGAAGGATTTCTCCGATCAGGCCAATGAGGAGATGGCGCTTTACAACCTCACGATGAAGGCGAATCGTCTGGAGCTGCTCAAGGCGAATATCGGACTCGAACTTGTTGACGGATTCAATGATGTCGAAAAAGAAATCAGGGCGGACCTGACAGAGACGGCATTGAAGGAATACGCCAGGATGGCGGGGATCCTCGGCGCTTCTGTGAGGGGATCCGAAAAGCATGCCAGAGTTTTAGTCAACGCCTCTTTCCGAAATGCCACTTTCTCGGAACGAGTGTGGGCGTCCCAGACTGTTCTGAAATCGAACCTTGAACGGCTGCTGACGATCGGGATCATCCAGGGACGGAACCCGAACGTCCTCATGACCGAAGTCATGAAGGCAATGAAGGTGAGTGAATACGAAGCCCGGCGCCTGCTGGTCACGGAGATGTGCCGCCTGCAGACCGAGGTTCAGAAGGAATCCTATGAGCGGAACGGCTACGAGCAGTACATAATCATCACCTGCGGCGAGGACGCTTGCGAGGAATGTCAGAAGATGGACGGGCGCGTGTTCTTCGTGAAGGACATGGCCCCGGGCGACAATGCACCGCCCTTCCACCCGTCCTGCCGGTGTTCCACGGCAGAATATGCCGAAAGGGGCAGGCTCGAGGATCTGATCGGGCAGGTCGAGAAGGAGCGGGGCGAGGATGTGAGGTGGAATGAGATTGAGGATAGAGGTGAAAGACTATATCCGCAATCAAACACCCCGATATTTAATGACGTAGAGTGAACTGCTAGTGAACTTGAAAAGGTGGCCCGAGAAATCAAAAATGACATGAGGATGTATGCTGCCAAACCATCAAAATGGAGTGGCAATGTAAGAACTGTATCTGATGCTTCAGAGATGCCGGCAAAAGGTGTGCCAGCATATAAAGACTGGACATGCGATATCGTGGTACTGCCAACGATAACAGACTATATAATGTGGCATGAAATGCTCCATTCTGCTTCTGTTAGCTATTATGATGAAGAGTGCTATTATAAGCATAGAGACATAGAAGAGAGCTCAGTGGAGTTGCTCGCAAGGGAAGCTTGTAAAGCCAAGGGTCTAAAAACGGGCCCTGGATATCAGGAAGAGGTCGAAATTCTTTTATCTCTACGTGAATATCTGGGATATAAATCGGATTTACAATTTGCAAAAGAATTATACAATCAGCCGCTGCCAAAAAGATATGACTGGTTAGAGGAGCTCCTTCGTGATAAAATGATACAGAAAGGAATCGATGCAAAACAGATAAACAATGATATTGAGTATCTGAGAAAAGTGTTGGGAGGTAATAAAATTGCAGAAAAGAATATTTTCTCTAAAAGTCCTTCAGGAGCGCTATGAAAGAGAAGAAAGAGAGAAAGATAAAGAGTGGAGAAAACTCAGGAATCGGATTTCTTCGGTAAGAACTGATGACGAAATTCTAAATCTTAGAGATGAAATCAATTCTTTTTTTGAATCGGATGCTTCGGAAGAAGATAAGGAGAAGCTTAGTCAATATACTGAGTCTTTAGCAATGTTAGTAATTGCCGCCCAAAGACGAAAGACCGGAGGGAAATAATGGCGCAGAACGACATGGAAGTCATCATGTATAAGATCCTCAGCTACCTGTATGAATGCATGAAAGCAGGAAAGCGACCTCGTATGGAAGATATGTGTTGCTCATGCCAGATGTTCCAGATTCCGCTTAGCTACTGGGGAACAATTATGGAGGAGCTCATATCACGAGGCTTAATCATAGGATTTAAAAGAGTACCAACGAAGGATACAATCATCATTCAGATGGGAGAAAACCCAGGGATTTCATACGAAGGACGACAGTTCCTTGTTGAAAACTCTGGCATGAAGAGGGCGGCTAGCTTCTTGGGGAATGCGTTTTCGATTCTCCTGGATGGAATAGTTGCGGCGTTAATATAATATCGAATGGCACAGCATCGCTTCGGCGGTGCTTTTTGTAAGGAGGAATTGAGATGCTGAGAATTCTTTCAGGGTTTCGCAAGAAGCCGGATAAGACATACTCCGTTAAAGCGGTGTACCATGTTGATACTTCTGAGGTAGATGCGGCCATAGAAAAGGCAGCGGAACTGGAAAGCGCAATCAAAAGAGCCAGAACGCTGGCGTGCGAACTGGCTCGGATGACAAAATCACTCAAAGCTAATCTCAAAGTTGATTTCAGCTCCGCAGAGCCGGCAGAGGTTGTTTTGGACTATGGAGGCAATGGACAATGAGCATAGCTGTATTATTTCTTGCAATTTCATGCATTACTCTTTCGGTGGTTGTGTTCAGGCATAATTTCACAATAGCTGAATTACAGCGGCAAATGCGGATATTACAGCAGCAGTCAAAGCCAAAAGAGTAAGAACGGCATTTACGTAGAACTGTTTCTTGCTGGCTGCAGATGACTCATTAAGTTGATTCTGCAGTGACTGCAATGATTCTGTGAGTTCTTTTAAAGAATCGGCAATGTCCTTATCGAATTCACCGGGATAAAAGATGTCGTCACCCTCAGGGAGTTCCTGACGAAAATCATCGAGAATATCATCAACTAACAAACATTTACCCTCCTTCCTACAGACTCAGGCGCTGCAACGCCCTGTAGAAAAGAGTATAGCACAGCATCGGGAAACCGGTGCTTTTTTGATGGAGGAAAAGCCATGGGCAAGAAGTGGGAACATTTCAAAACAATTACCAGACACAAGGCAGTCGTGTTCCATGAGTGTAAGGCTTGCGGCCTGATATGGCAGGGAATTACACACGATCTGTCAAAGTACAGCCTGACGGAATTCAAATCATCGGCAGAATATTTCCAGGGAGACAGGAGCCCGATAGAAGCTGAAAAAGAGTGCTGTGGCTACAGCCTGGCGTGGCAGCATCATATGGGACATAATCCGCATCACTGGGAATACTGGATCGATTACGGTGAGAATGGAGAAATTCTCGCAAGGAAGATGCCGTGGAAGTATGTCATTGAAATGATCTGCGACTGGATCGGTGCCGGCAAGGTATACGGTGGAGAAAAGTGGACGCAGGCGGAGCCGTTGAATTATTATTACAAAGTGCGGAAAGGCAGGCATTTCCATCCTGATACGGAAAGGTTGATCGTCACATTGCTTGAGTTGATTCGGGATGAGGGCCTTGAAGCATTCCACGAGAAAGCAAAGAGCGGTGGATATCTTTATATCGATTACGCCGGGATGTATGTTCCGTGAAGATTTTTAAGTGGGGAAAACATGACAGTAAATGTACTTGGCCGGGCATATGAATTGAGGGAAGGACGCCCAGAGACAGATCCGGTCCTGAAAGATAATGACGGATACTGTGATCCTTCGGTGGCAGTGTGCGTCATAGCCGAACTGGATAAATGCGAGCCCGACAGCCTTAAGGACATGGATGCTTATAAGCGTCAGGTGACGAGACACGAGTTGACCCACGCATTCCTCTTTGAGTCAGGGCTTGGCTACGAATGCGAATGGGCATGTGAAGAGATGGTCGACTGGCTAGCGAGGCAGTTCCCGAAGCTGGTCGCGACCTTCACGGCAGCAGGATGCATGGAGACAGATGAGACTGGAAAGTAAAGGAGAGATAAGAATATGATGGACAGTTCTAAAAAAGCCACACTGCCTTTTAGATACGCCTGGTTTCGGATGCTGGAGGGGAAGAGGATCAAGCTCCCTTCCTGGAGCGGATACTGGGCATGGGAAAATAACACAATCATGATGCACTGTCGGGACGGATCTGTGCTTGATATCCGCGAGACAGATAACCCGGCATATACATTTTCTAATGTCGCGTCCGATGATTGGATGGTGATTGACGACGATGCAATGATTGACAGCGAGTATCTGCATGAAACGAAAACAGATACGCGGACAGTCAGCTATATAGAGGAGCTTGAGAATCGGGCAAAGGAACTTGAGAATCGGGCAAAGGAACTTGAATTCCAGCTAGACGGTGCCAGAATACGGACAATCCGCCTCGAAGGCGAGAACTCGGCGCTGAGGTTTGCAATCCGCTGTAATGGCGTGAGCGGTGCGGAGGTAGTGGAATGATCAAGATCACATATAGCAGCAGGGAGCCCCCGAGCCTGACGGTCGAGGGCCATGCGAACTATGCCGAATATGGCAAGGATATTGTGTGCGCTTCGGTATCGATACTGTTCCAGACGCTGATGAATGCGCTCGCGGCCTATACGGATGACGACATATCCGTCCGGGCATCGCCGGGGGACAGCATGATCCTCTGGAATAGTGCTATGTCCAAGGAAGCACTGACCATCACGATGCCCTTCCTAGACGGGATGCGGGACATAGCCGAAGACCATCCGAGCTATGTGAAATATGAGATTCTTTGAGCACCGGGAGACCGGTGCTTTTTGCTGCGTTTTTCGCGCTGGTGAACGTGGAGCCTTTGCGTTGCATAAAATCACGGTATGTGCGCGGATGCCGCAGCCGCTGACTTGAGGCGTAACTCATGGGAATATGCCGACAGGCTTAAAAAGGAGAAATGATATGAAGAACAGACTTATCCATAAATTCTTTGATTTGCAGCTTTTTGCAGAAGATCCCGCAGCAGAAGAAGGCGCGGGCGGGGCCGCCGATGGGGCGGGAAAGGACGGAGACGACGGGGACGGACAGGAAGGGGGCGGCAAAGAACCGAAGACCTTCACCCAGGAAGAAGTCGACCGTATAGTAAGCGAGCGCATCGCCCGGGAGCGGAGGGACGCCGAGAAGGCCATCAAGAACGCCAAGGACGAGGCGGCGAAGTACGCCAAGATGTCCGAAGAGGAAAAACGCAAGGCGGATGAAGCTGCGCGACTCAAGGAGATCGAGGACCTTAAGGCTGAGAACGCGCGCCTGCAGGCGGAAGCCATGAAGACGGAGCTTGGCAAGGGGGCAGCGGCGGACCTTGAGAAGAAGGAGATTGCCGTCACTCCGGACATCCTTGAATTCGTTGTCGGAACGGATGCAGAAAGCACGAAATCCCGAACGGATAAGTTCATTAAGGCGATCCTGGCTGACAGGAAGGCGCAGGAGGTCAAGCGCGCCACGAAGCAGACCCCGAGGGGTTACGGGGAAGGCGGCGGTCCTTCCGATCCTTTCGCAGCCAGGATGAAAAAATACGGACGCTGATAAGATCAGCAGGGAGGAAAGAATATGCGTAAGAAACTTAATCTTCAGATGTTCACAGACGGTGACAACGGGAACAGGCCGGTAAGGATGTTCAGCAAGCAGTTCATGGGGCTCATGGCGGCAGTATTTGCGGTGCAGGCGCATTTCCGCGACATCTTCGCGGGCGATATCGAGACGATCGACGGCATCAGCGAGACCGCGACGGCATTTTCCATCAAGACATCCGACATTGAGGCGGCGATCGGCGAGGGCACCGTAAGTAATGCAGGTGCCTATACCAACGGTTACAGCACGGGTGCGAACGTCGCGTTCGGCACCGGCACGGGCAACTCCACGCGATTTGGTCAGAGGACGGAGATCATCTACAAGAACCTGGATGTCCCGTACTCTTTCAACTGGACGATCCATGAGGGCATCGACCGCCATACGGTCAACAACAACTTTGAGGAGACGATCGCAGAGCGCCTCGACAAGCAGGCTCAGAAGAAGGTGGCCATGATGAACGCGATCCACGGAGCCTATATCTCCGGAGTTGCGAAGAAGACGATCAGTGCTTCTGGCATTACCGAGGCAACCGCGAAAGCCATCTTCAACGAGGCTTCCAAGTATTTCGTGAATGTCGGCGCGGTCGGCACAAAGGTCGCGAAGGTCTGCCCGGACCTTTGGAACGCAATCGTTGACAACGGCCTTGCCACGACGGCAAAGGGCAGCACGGTCAACATCGACCAGAACGTGGTGACAATGTTTAAGGGCTTCGTGCTCGAACAGATTCCGGACGCTGATTTCGCTGAGACGACCGTGACCACGACGACGCCGGGCGAAGGCGGCGCGGATCCGACGACCACTTCGAACGACTACCCGGATATCGCGTACTTCTACGTCCAGCATATCGGCAAGGCGTTCCTCGGCATCAGCACGGCACGTACGATTGAGTCCGAAGACTTCGATGGCGTTGCCCTCCAGGGCGCTGGCAAGGGCGGCCAGTGGATCTCCAACGACAACCAGAAGGCTGTCGCCAAGGCGATCAACGTCGGGGCCTGATAAGGGTACCCCTTAAATCCAACAGATCTGAAACGGCGGGGCGGCATTCCGCCCCGCTCTGGGAAAGGACGCATACATGTATATCACGACAACAGCATTTTATGATCTCAAGGATCCGGTCAAATTCTCCCAGACAAAGGACGGGCGGATCCCGATATCCTATTACGCCTATGTTGCCGGGGAAATCTACCCGAGGTACGGTGCACCGCAACCTTCTGACCAGAGGATCGAGGAACTTCTCGGTGACGGCAACGCCCTGAGGAAGCCGCTGATCCGCTTTGTGCCGGACGAGGCGCTGACACCCGCCCCGCAGGCTGCGCACGAGGCTGAGAAGCCTGCAGAACCTGTCCGGGATGATGCCGGCAAAGCGCAGAAGCTTGCTACGGAAGCGAAAAAGCCTGAAACAGGGAAACGCCCGGCCAAGGCGGCAAAGCCCACCAAAACAGCAAATACGGCGGGTTCGAAGCCGAAAACGTCAAGGACGACAGGAAAGAAGGCATCGAAATGAGCACTCTTACAGAGGAAGGTATGGCTGTAGCCATGATGCTCGGAGTTGCGGACAGCGTGACGGAGGAGCTTGCCTTAAAGATAACCCAGTGCGTGGAGACCGCCAGGGCGCGGCTCCTCATCCGGATCGAGGCAGATGAAGTCCCGGAGAAGCTCGCGTATATCGTTCGGGAAGTGGCGGTGAAGCGGTATAACCGGATAGGGTCCGAAGGGGTGTCAAGCCACTCGGTGGAGGGCGAGTCCATGAGCTGGGCGGATGACGACTTCGCGGAGTTCGCGGGAGAGATCAACGCCTACCTATCCACAAAGGGGGCAGCAAGGCCGCGTATCCGGTTCATCTGACGGAGGTGCATCATGAGATACGACACACCGATCTACTTCCAGAGGATACATGAGGGCCAATATGATCCGGCGACAGGGGATTATGGCCCGCCTCAGGTCGAGGAAGACTGCCGGCACGCTTCCGTGATGGACACGGGCGCGCAGACGATGATGTTGGTATTCGGCGCGATCCGGAAGGATTCGAAGACGGTACACCTGCAGACGCCGTACACAGGCACGTTCGACGCCATCCGGATAGGGGACAGACCGTATCAGGTAGCTATGCGGCGGATGTTTAGGCAGAAAGAAACTTTCGTCCTGCGTGAGATACAGGGCGATGCCCTTGAGGTAACACCATGAGCGGGGAGATAAGGATCGAAGGTCTTGAGGCCCTCGACATGGCGCTGGTCACCGCCCTGCAGAAAGAGGCGATCCGGGAAGCTGTCAAGGTGAACGCATCAGAGCTCAACATCAACGCAAAACGTTTGTGCCCGGTCGGCACACCGGAGACGACCCACAAGCCGGGTTACCAGGGCGGTACACTGAGAAGGTCGATTGTAACGGAGATCCTTGATGACGGTATGACGGCAGAGATCGAGCCGCATACAGAATATGCTGCCTATGTGGAATATGGAACTCGGTATATGAAAGCCCAGCCTTACATGAGGCCTGCCTTCCAGGAACAGCAGCCGAAATTCATCAATGACATAAAACGCATCATGGGAGGATGATGACATGGATCCACAGCAGGAATTTTTCACAGCATTCCGGGAGCGCCTTAAGGAACGTTACCCGGGGAAAGTATATGATACGACACTCCCGCCCGAAAAGACGTCTTACCCGTTCATCTACCTCGGCGGGACGGAGCAGGTGGACACGCAGACGAAATCCGTATTGATCGGCAGGGTCAGCCAGTCTGTCAGGGTATGGCATTCATCGCCGCACCAGAGGGGGACGCTGTCCGCCATGCTGGCGATGACGAAACGGGTCGCACGCGGCATTGAGAGTACAGCGCATTTCAAATGGGACGTGACCATCTCCATGGAGCAGGTCATGGATGACACGACAGTGAGTCCGCCCCTCCTCATGGGCGTACTCGAAATCACAGCGGAATTTTCCCCGCTGGTCTGATACACAAGGAGGTTTATATGAGCAGACTTAATCTTCAGCTTTTTGACGATCCGGTCACGGAACCGGCTGCGGCAGAAACTGCCCAGACGGCGACGACCGTCAAGGGAAAGAGAATCCTTTATTTATTCAGGCTGCTGAAAGACGCGGCCTCGAAGTCAGGCGTCAATATCGCCTACACAACAGAGAACAGCAATAATATGAGCCGCGACTCCGACAGAACGGAGACCAAGGACGGTCCGATCACGACGCCGGGAACTCTTGAGACGACGATATCCGCAACAGCCATCCTCAGTGTTGGCGGTGAGAGCATGACATATGACGATATCCGCGATGCCATGATTGACGATGAGGTGTTCGAGATCTGGGAGGTCAATCTTGACAATCCCAGCTCTACTACCGGAAAGTACAAGGGGCTTTATATGCGCGGCAAATGCACTTCCTGCGAGCTCAGATCCCCGGCGGATGATAACGCGGAGGCTGATCTTGAATGGGCAGTCAACGGCATCCCGCAGAAGGGAGACGTTACGGTAAGCGGCGCAGCTGTCGCGGCTTCGGCCTACGCATTTGCGGACGCAATTCCGAGCGCGTAAAACAGGTATGGTGGACAGGGCCGGGCAGGAGCATGCCCGGCTCGAAGTATTTTACAGAGAAAGGATAACGAGATCATGGTAATGCTTAATATCAATGGCAGGGAATGCGGCTTTAATTTCGGCTTTGGATTCATCCGGGAAGTCAATAAGGTGCGCAAGGCGGAAAATGGTGAACTGGTCGGACTGCAGTACCGCATCGGCCAGATGCACGACGGCGACGCGGAAGCGCTTTGCGACGTGCTGCTCAAGGCCCGTACGGATACACAGGCTCCAACGGCTAAGGAACTCGAAGAATGGCTGGAAGATCCGTCAACAGACATTGACAAGGTGTATGAGGACGTCATGGGTTTTTTGCTGAGCTCAAACTGTACGAAGAAGATCACAAAGAAGATGATCGACGCGATCGAACAGGAAGAGGCAAGGCAGGCGGCAAAGGCAAAGAAAAACGGCTGACCACCTGGGAGGAGTTTTACCATGAAGCATGCATGAACTGTATCCGCTTCCTCGGTTACAACTCCATACGGGACTTTGAGGAGCTGACGATACCGGAATATGAACTCCTCATGGAGGGCGTGGCTTATCGTAAGGTGGATATGGAGTACTGGGCGAACAGGGTCGCATGGCTGACAATGCTTGCCAAATCAAAGAAAAAATCCGGTAAAAAGTACGTCATGATCTATAAAAAATTCAGGCAGATGTTCAACATTGACGCCGCTATCCGAGATCTGGAATCCAGGATCAGCAACCGCAGTAACAGCAAAGGAAAAACGCTATGAGCGCAGGAAGCTATTCGGTAAAGGCCGTGCTTGGCGCGGTCGATAAAAATTTCACATCGTCATTCCAGAAAGCGCGCGAATCCATCAGCGGAATCAATAAGGCTGTCAGCGGGATCGGCTTTGGCATCATGACCGGAGCCGGCATGGCTGCGTTTAATACGGTCGCCAGTGCCGCAAAAGGATTTGTCGGGGATATCTACAACGTCGGATCTTCCTTTGAGACAGCCACCAGCCAGATATCAGCCACTATGCAGCAACCGAAGGAAGAGATACAGGACATCATTGATAAGGCGAGGGAGCTC
>JAZRKZ010000302.1:0-4598 GCA_045646565.1 Lachnospiraceae bacterium | reverse complement strand
GGACGATCTGTGAACACAGATATGACAACCTGATCCTTCTCAGCGATGAGGACGATGTTGTTCGGCTCAAGGGTAACGCCTGTGAAATCGTCGGTCTGCTTCAGAACATCGCGCTGACTGAGGATGCCCTGAAGCAAATCCCGGCAAGGGAGTATGGACTCGTCCTTTCCGGAGGAGGTGCAAAGGGAGCCTTCGAGATCGGCGTCTTAAGATGGCTCGTACGGACCGGCCTCATCGGGAAGATCACCGGCATTTCGGGCACATCCGTCGGCGCGCTGAACAGCGTCCTGCTTTCGTGCAGCACGCCCCGGGAGGCGGAGGAAATATGGAGGTCCATCCGCCAGGATGATCTGCTGTACTTAGATCCGGTGACAGTGAAGGATATCGCGGAGGCCATCCTGCAGACGATGGCAACTGTGATGGGATTTGCCAGTCTGCCGATGATTACCAAAGACATGCTGCTGCTCGCCGGCGAGGCGGTCTTTACCCAGAAGAAACTCGCCGAAATTGCTGACAGGGTGCTTGAAAGGCAGATCCCCGCCGAAAGGATCATTTTCTCCTGCCTGGCAAGGCAGAGTATGCAGGTGCAGACGGAGCCGCCGCCCGAAACTGCCCTCGGTTCATTCCACAATGCGGACTACTATTGCCTGAACAACAGGGAGAAGAGCGAGATAGGCCGGATCGTTCTGGCTTCCGCGGCGCTCCCATTGGTGTACGAGTCGGTCATCATCAACCACTTTGAGTACAGGGACGGCGGCTGCAGGGACAACACACCGTATATGCCGCTTGTCAGGTGCGGTTTCAAAAAGCTGATCGTCGTGCATCTGGCAAGGCGAAAAGAGAAAGACCCGGTCGTGGAAATGGTCGGCAAGTCTATATTGTTCCACGTGTATCCGACCATTCACGCAAAGCAGATCATTGATACGATCCGCATTTCCGAGGAAACGACAGAAGACTGGTTGAACAACGGAGAACAGGCGGCAACCGCGCAGCTCGGGCCGTTCCTCAAAGACGGAGAACTTGTTCTTCCTGCAAATATAGAGCACCTGCACGTCAAGGAGAGAGATATGGAAAAATTCGATTTTGAACATTTTGATTTCGATGACGCTTTCAACAAAGTGAAGAGCGAGGTAAAGAAGCCGAATATCCTCATTTGCGGCGCGACGGGCGTCGGGAAGAGCACGATGATCAGGGACCTGTTCCGGCTGAGTGACGTCGACGGACCGGAAATCGGCGACAGGGGAAGGTCCCGGACGACCGGTATCCATGCGTACAGCCCGGAAGGCGCTTCCATCACCCTGTACGACAGCCAGGGCTACAATATCGGTGCGGATGAGCAGAAATTCATGAAGGACGTGCTGGGTATCATCGGGGAAAAGATCAGGGCCAATCCGGAAGAGATGTGCGAGCACATCCATGAGGTGTGGTACTGCGTTGCAGCTGCAAATAACCGCTTCTTCGAAGCGGATGAAAAAATGATCCGCGAGATACAGAAGAGATACAAGATCCCTGTGATGATCGTACTGACAAAGGTAGACTGTGTCGACGAGATGGGGATCGCGTATCTGAAAAAGGCGATACTGGAAAAGATTCCGGATATTTCCATTTTCACCTATGCCTCCGACGAGAAGACAGCCGGGTGGAGCGAGGAGATCCGGAAAAAATATGTGCAGAAGGATGAAATCACCGAATGGGCGCTCCTTCATCTGGATGAATCCCTGCGGGCAGGCTTTATCCCCGCGATCAAGAAATCTCTTGAAATGAAGAGAAAGTATATTTCAGCCAAAGTTATTCCGAAATATGCTGCCCTTGCAGGCGCGACGGTGGTCACGACATCCTTCATAAGCGTCCCGTTCACGGACTCCGTGCCCTTAATGGCGCTGCAGCTCAAAATGTCCTATGAGATCATCAAAGGCTATGGTATCAGGACTGAAGGCCAGAGACTGGCTGCCAATCTCCTCGGCACGTCAGCTGTCACAGTCCTCGGCAGGACACTGGCGACAAGTCTCGTGAAGGTGATTCCGCTTGCAGGAAATGTCGTCAACGCGACCGTCAATACGACGGTTGCGACGAGTGTGACGGCCGTTCTGGGATTTGCCGTCGCTATTGTCTGCGAGCAGTATCTGGCAGCGTGTGTGGATAATAATGGGGCGGAGAATCTGCCATTTGCACAATACATGAGCAGCGACAAACTGAAAGCTGCGGTCGATTACGTGAATAAGAACAAGAATGAGTTCAACATTCAGGACATCATAAGGACCGCGCTGCAGAACACCGACAAACCGGAGGCGTGATCCTGTATGAGCAGAAAGATCAACAAAGAGAGTACAAATGTATTGCTCATCGGTAAGTCAGGAGTCGGCAAGAGCTCCCTCCTCAACTACATGTTCGGCAGGGAGCTGCAGAAAGTCGGGGTGGGCGCGCCGGTCACAAAGATGGAGATCAAGGAGTTCACTTACAGGTACGATGAGCACTTTGAGATGCACATTTATGATACCTGGGGACTCGAACCGAGCGTGCAGAAAGCGGAGGAGTGGAAGGACAAGATCTTCAGAGAGATCGAACTTCACGACCAGCAGAACATCAGTGACTGGTTCAACACGATCATTT
This sequence comes from Lachnospiraceae bacterium, assembly GCA_045646565.1. GTDB lineage: Bacteria > Bacillota > Clostridia > Lachnospirales > Lachnospiraceae > Chordicoccus. The sequence goes on along the minus strand of JAZRKZ010000302.1, from coordinate 1,988 downwards.
TCTGTCTAAACGCCAAATCAGCGCGCATCGAAGATTTTGAGCTCGATATCATGGAACAGCTGCTGCGCGAAAAGAATCACCTGACCATAGCGCTGACCCACTGCACATCAAGGGTCGACCCTGACGGCATCGTTTTAAGGGACAGCGTGAAGGAGGAGCTCAGTAATCGCGGGATTGATACGCTGGAGGATCGGAACTTCGTATTTGTCAGTAACGTGCGGAAGATGCTGCTCGGAGGACCCGTCGAACAGTTCGGCAGGGAGGAGATCTTTACTTCCATCATCCGCAATGTCTGGGCTTCGCTGAAGAGCAAGGTCCCGTACCAGGCCAGAATCAGATTTGAAAATCTGTTTCAACTGAAAAAAGAGGAACTGCTGAAAAAGCCCGACAGACTGAAGTGGATCGTGCCGTTCATGAAGATGTCCCGGATCAACAGGCTGGAGCGGGAGATCAACGCCAACTGCGATGCGTTCGTACGCGATCTGGTCGCCGAAATCAATGATATGTACAACGACGCGATCGAGTATTACTCGGAACTGTCAAAGAAATATGCGATTATCGGGTTCCAGCTGAATCAGGACGATTATGAGACTTCCGTAGACCTGCATTTCGACGCGATGCAGACCATTGAGGAGCAGGTCGCGGCGGACCTCAGGCTCCTCAGGGAGAGAATGCGGATCCTGAATGATGTCCTCAGCGACAAAAAAGTGGAGTCCACGATCCGCGACGCGATCGTCAATTTCAGGATCTTAGTGAGAGCCGGTAAAGATATCCGGGAGGATCTGAAGGCCGAACTGAATCGCTACATGGATTCGGTCTATCAGCATCTGGATGCGCATTTGCACAGGATTGAAAGTGAGCTTAATGCGTTGGAGATTGATGACCTTTATACGTTCCAGACGAATCAGTGATGGGAAGCGGGAAGGAAGTCGCGAGGGGAGAGTCTGACAAACAAAATCACAGGAGAGTATTATTGTGAAGAGGATAAGGTTTATTACAAATATAATCAGCGCGGTCCTCATCCTCGGCTACATTTTCTTCCTTGCAGCCAGGTGGAAACACATACCGGAGACTGTAGCCACGCATTTTAACGCCGCAGGCAAGGCGGATGCGTACGGGAGCAAGGTGAGCCTCCTCCTGGAGCCGGTCCTCATGGTGCTGATGTATCTGCTCCTGACCGTGGTCGAGCGCTGCCCCTCGGTATGGAACTTCCCGGTCAAATTGACGGAGGAAAACAGGGAGAGGCAGTTCCTCATCGGGACGGCGATGGTGGGAGCACTGAAAATCCTGATTATTTTGTTGTTCATAGACGCAGGGTTCAGTGTCATGTTTCCGGGATTTCCTGCGTGGCCGCTGTATGCACTGCTCATCCTCGTTGTGGTCGTGATCGTCGTCGGCATAATAGCCAGCGTGCGGGCGAGGTAGGGGCAGACTAGGGGCAGCAGTTGAGAATGGATTTTGTGTTGGCAGTCGGGAATGGCTCTTTGCCGGATTTTCCGATCGATGGTAGCAGAGTATATCTTAGTGGGGGAATCCCCGCTTCTGCAAGCGATGGGTAATTTAATATCCTGCTCGTCTCAGTGGCGGGTCGCAATCCCCCACAGGGATAAACGCACAGCTGCACAATGCTCCACCGGAGCATTGATTCATATGCCGGGCAAGCGAAGATGTGCAGGGATTCGGTTTGGAATTGCAGCACATAAAACCGGCGCAGCTCCGATGGGAACTGCGCCGATCTTTTAATCTGTAAAGTTTTGTTTCCGAAAGCCACTAATTAGAACCCGATGAGGCTGCCTGCAATCCAGCCCGTGTCATAAGCGCCCGCGAGCATGATCTCATACCATACATAGCCGTCCTTCTTGACCTTTCTGCCAGTCAGTGTGACCTGCTCACCGTTCTTTTTGGTAAAGAAAACCTTGGAGTTAAGGCCCGGCTCCTTGCGGATGTTTACATAATTTACTGCATCGTTGTGTATTGTGCGCACTTCA
>JAZRKZ010000301.1:0-5517 GCA_045646565.1 Lachnospiraceae bacterium | reverse complement strand
GGGCCAAGTTGGCCCGAAGTCCAGGGCATGAAAAATGCCCGCACGACATGAAGCCATGCAGGCAACAGAAACATAGTTTCTTAATTTACCATATTTAATTTCATGTCCATGCCCGGAATAACCCGGTGGATGGCTTGCGCTTTTTTTCGCTGGCGATAAAGGTCGTAGCTATAATGGTTCCGAGTTGGAATGTATGACATAGCGGCAATCCTCCTGTTGCCGCCGCTTATTTGTCAGCCATCAAATTGAAGTGCAAGCATAAACAGCGGCTTTCTTGGAAAAGCCGCCGTCAAAAAAGGTGATAGTCAGGCTATGCCCAATCTACCCGCCGTCATGCGGCTTTTCCTTTTTTCGTGCGATCATTCTCATAAACAAAAATTCTCCTTAACGAAAACGAGCCGACGATCACAGTCATAGACTGTCGATCATCGGCTCTGCGTCTTAGCGTCTGGCTCTTTGATGATGGTGATATTTCCTTGTATTAGGTCAATCAGCGTTTCATTTCGGCACTTGGGGCAATACAAAGGAAAGTGTTTCAGCTCCGTGTCATTGCGGATTTTTACCCTTGTCTTGCCTCTGCAAACAGGACATAAAAGCCATGTATGTTTTTTGAAGCACATAATCAGCCTGATAATCCATCTCTGATGATTTCAATCGTTTCCTCGGCTAACGCTTCGATTTCTTGCTCACTCTGACTGGAACATAAGGCCGCGTCAAGACCGTTGAGAATAGAACCGAGGACATTGACTAAAAGCGGCGTTGGAATATCTGCCCGGAAATCGCCCTTTTCCTTTGCATAGTTAACCAAATTAAGGACATGGGAGTTCGTGACCTCACCAAATTCTTCGTCAATGACAGCTCGAACAGCCCGATCTTCGGAAAGAAGCCGCTTCCACAAAGCGTTATATTGCGGAGATTGCTGTGCAAATTTAAGGCCCAGGTTGATTTGCATTTTCAGCATAGAAAAAGTGTCGGTATTCTCCCTGTCATAGTCCCATCCTTCTATCATCTTTTGCTTTTCGTCACCTATAAGGGAGATCAAAGACAGGTACAAGTCCATTTTGTCATAAAAGCGGTAGTAGAAGCTGCCTTTATTCAGCTTTGCCTTTTTTATAATGTCATTCAACGAGGCTTCCCCAAAGGACAACACGGAAAAAGCGTCCAGGGCGGACTGCCTAAGCGCATCATGCCCCAGCAAAGGATTTTCTGTTTGTTCGGCTTTCCACTTCATTTTGCTTTGCATCAATCTTCATCCCCCAGGAGCTTTTCTTTCTGCGCCTTTTTCTCGGCCTGCTTTTTCAGCCATTTCGGAACATACCAGATCTTAAAAGCTATTAGGCCAATTACAGCAATTCCAATCAAAATCCACCAATACCAAGCCATTTTTCTTTACCTCCTGTTCAAGCGTATTTGTCTGGAAAAGAACACAGCTATCCCTATAACCCATGGGATTGCCACAAGGAAAGAGAGCGCGATGCTCAGCAGCGCATTGTTTTCTGATAGTATCCGGTCAATGCCGCGGCATTGCCAATACATCGGTATCCAATAGTACAGCACATGCCACCGGTCCGGGACGAACACCGAGGACAAGGGCAGGATCAACGCAATCGGTATGGATAGCTTCAGCACACCCACGGCTGCGATCTGATTGGCGGCAAAGGCCGGAAGCATCAGCGTATAAAAACCGCAGACAAGAACTCCCGCAAGAGAGAGCAGTGCCATCATGGGCAATACATGAGGCTGCCCCGTTATCAGCGCGACAAGCGCCGTACCGACCACGCCGATACTCACCGCCGGGATCAGCTTCCCGGCAATATAGCGCGTGCGTGTTACGGGGCTGATGGCAATGGCCCGCACCGCGCCGTTTTCCCGTTCTCCAACGCTGGTCAGGCCAACCGTCGAGCCTCCGATAAACAGGGAAAGCATATAGACACAGATCAGGCAAAACCGGTAGGCAAAGTCGCCCTTTCCCTCAATCTCCCGGCTGGTGTAGGAGATCGGCTCCGCCGCAAGCGCGTTTCCGGCCATGCGCTGTATAGATTGAATGAACTCCGCCCCTTCGTCGCCCTGGACGATCACCGTAATTTCTCCATCTTCTCTTGTCAGACCGGCTACGCTGTCCACGTCGTTGACACGGCTGTGCATCTGCGCTGTCGTTTCATACTGCTCCATGTCAAAAACCTGTTCCAGAAGCAGCTTTTCCTGTTCGGAGATCGTGCGGTCAATGGCAATCGTCATATTCGCCTCCTGTACCGCGCCAAATACAAAAATAAAGACAATAGCGAGAAGGGCGGGTGCAATGACCATGTAGAGAGAGATTCCATTGCGGAGAATGAGCAGCCATTCTTTTTTCAGCGTTGCAAGCAGCGATCTCATATCATCACCTCCGCATCAGGAAAAAACGTTTGCAGCACACCAGCGCCAATAGAAAGAGCCCGGCGCACCACGCGAGGATGACAAGCACGGCAGAGAGCTTCATCCCGCCGCCGAACAGAATGTCCCGATAGGCAAAGATGATCGGGTGGGACGGGATATAGCGCATAATCGGCAGAGAACGCGAGGGACTTGCATACGCAATGGCGGTCAGCATATTGATTGACAGGAGCACCACCGCCGAGAAGAACCAACTGCTCATATCCCGAAACAGGACTGTAAAGCAGAGTCCCATCAAGGTAAACAGCGTGCTTCCCAAAAGGGAGAGCAGAAGGAACTGCGCCCAGTGGAAGGATATGCCGACGCACAAGACTGTCATCAACAGTGCGTACACGGTTCCCAGCACGGCAAAGAGCAGCGTTTTGGAGAGCACATACCGCAGGGCACTGACAGGCGCGATCCGAATGGCCCGGACGGTTTCCTCCTCCTTTTCGGATAGGAGCAGCGCCCCACCGAGGATGAAGCCGACGATCAAAGCCTCGAAGCCAATAAAAATGGGAAGCATCCGCTTGTTGAATGGTATGCTTTCTTCCGCATGCTGCAACGCCCTTGTCCTGATTGGTGTGGCGTCTGCCTCCAAGCCTTGCAGCAGGCTCACGACCTCTTTTTCCGGGATTCCCGTATGAATAACCTCTATGCCGTGATCTGTACCCAGGATACCGATGCCTTCTGTATCCCGTACAAGCTGTTCCAGCTTGTCTGCGCTGGATACAGGCGTCGCCTTTTCCGCATATTGAGGAGCATTGTAAATGTATATCTCCGGGTGCACCACGGCGAGCTGAGACGGCAGCGCGAAATGCACCACCAGCACAATGATAATCAAGGTAGCAGATATGATCCAGAACAGCGCGTTATTCAAAAGGCGCTTAACATCCTGCTTGCACAGCGCAACGATCCCTTTCATTCGCTCAACTCCTCTCCCGTCACAAGCCGGAAAATGTCGTCAAGGCTGGCCTCCTGCGTGTGCATCTTGATAATCTTGTGTTTCCTGATAAAGTCTGCTATCGCTTCTTTTTCCTCGGTTCCGAACTGGACTTCACTTTCCCTCTGTTCACTCTCGTATGTGATTGAGACAGCGGCTTTCCCGTGTTTCCGTTTTAATTGCTCCGGCGTGTCCATGGCAGCTATTTTCCCGCCGCTCAAAAACGAAACTCTGTCGCAAAGAGCGTCCGCAAGTTCCATGTTGTGCGTCGTCAGAAAAACATGGGCTCCTCGCTGGCTCTGCTCCCGAATCAGCTCTCGTATGCGGGCGGATGTAGTCGGGTCTAATCCACTTGTGGGCTCGTCCAGAAAGAGATATTGAGGCTTGTTCAGCAGGGCGCGGGCCAGCGTCAGACGCTGCTTCATACCTTTCGAGTATTCCGAAACCTTTTTGTTTGCCGCGTCCCGAAGTCCGACGCGTTCCAAGAGCGACATCGGCTGGATCGTCGGGACGGAAAACTGCGCGGCAAAGAATTTCAGGTTTTCAAGCCCGGTTAGCATCCCGTATAGATTGGGCTGCTCAAACGAGACGCCAACCTGATTGAAAAAGGAAGCACGCAGGTTTTTTACCGAAGTCTCGCCATAGAGGACTTCTCCCTTTTGCAAAGGCAGCAGACCAGTCATGATATTTTGAACGGTGGATTTTCCTGCGCCGCTCGGCCCCAAAAAGCCAAAGATTTCTCCGGCCTCGATCTGAAAGCTGATGCTGGAAACGGCGTAGCGGCCTTTCCCCTCATAGTCGTGCCAAACTTCTTTTACAGTAATCATATCAGCCTCCTCTTGACCACTCGGTCAAAAACAGTATAACATATTTTGACCAGGCGGTCAACAGCGTATTCACTCGGTGTTGTTTAGATGAACGATGTTTCTGAATATAGCTCAAATATAATTTAACTACAGCTTTTCCATCTCGTGAGACTATTGTCTATATATTTCATGAAAGCATTAGAACATCTTACAATTTATGAATCAATATACGGTATATATGCCAGGCTCGGTTTCTTTATATTGCAGGTATCTATCAGGGCTTGAATCTATGGGAAAGCCTCCATCCTCCGCCTTAAGTACTGTTACATAAAGGCTTGCATCTGTTCCATTAAGGAAAATATAACAGATATCATTTTCAAACTTATCAGTTATATCTGCGACCTGTCCCTGAAAATACAGCATTATCCTGCCGTCATCGTTATAACTTACATCGACTTCTTCAGAAAGAAGCCATATTAATTCATCCTCTGTCAGTGCCCTCTTGGTGCCATCAGCATCGACATCAAATCCCCCACCTCCCAGTTCTCTTGTATTTCCATCTGCATCAGTATATTCCATGGAATAATTACCTGATCCATCAAAGTCAATGGTTACATCCGTCTGGTCGCCATACATCCATAACTGAATTGTTCTTTGGATCCCACCAACATTTGCAGCATATGCGATTCGAGAACTACCGACAATTACCAAACACGCACAAGCTGCAGCCGCGAAAGTTCTTAGCATTGCTTTTTTCTTTAATACAGCCATTTTTTCATCCCCCAAAGTAAAGTCACCGGAGGCCTGTAAAACCGAAAATGCTTTCTTATACAGTTCCCTATTGCTCATCTTCCCAGCCCTCCTTAAGCGCGTCTTTCAGTTTGGCACGTCCGCGCGATAATCTGACCTTTATATTGCTCTCTGTGGTCCTGAGTATCTTTGCTATCTCTTTGATGCTGTAGTCTTCGTAATAAAAGAGATGAACTGCCACTCTGTATTTTTCAGGCAGCTTCATAACCTCTTCAAATAGTTCCTTCGTTTCCGGCGTTTCAAAGGAAAGCGTTTCAATGTAATCATCCAATGGCATTCCATTTCTGTGCCAGAAAGAGAACTGAATATTTTTAGCTTTATTGATTGCCACTCTGAGCAGCCATGCACGTATGTGCTGTTCGTTATCAAAGTGCTTATGTGTCATGTAGTACTGAAGAAATGTATCCTGAACAACATCTTCCGCATCGCTAGCATTTTTGCATATGCTGAATCAATGGTTGTTAGATAACGATAGTTCAATACCCCAACTATGCAATTAGCAGACTACAGTACAATACATTAAACGTAGAACAGCAGTTGCAGGAA
>JAZRKZ010000300.1:0-4517 GCA_045646565.1 Lachnospiraceae bacterium | reverse complement strand
TATAAGTACATCTTTAGATTTCGATGTGCGATCATATTTCTTGTGCCATGCACCGGCTTTGGCTGCCTCTGTCGAACGTATTCTTTCTATCTCACTACGGATTGCCTCGTTTTTGTACAGGTAATTCTTCGAGGCTCCGCTTTTTAAGTGAACAGTGTTGAAGTTAACAGGTTCACCTTTTGCCTGCATTTCTTTTATTGCATTAAGCACGCGTTCCTGTGCCTCCCTGGTCCGTCTACGCCAGCTCGCTTCCAGGCGGCTTGTTGGTTCCTCCATATCACGTCTCCCTCATAGGACCGCTTTTATGGATGATCCCCTTATCCTGCAGTTCTGCCTGCATATGGAGAAGCCGTTCGAGATACTCTTCGTTTTTCTTTACCCATTCATCCCGTCCAAGTGTCTGACCTATACAGATCATGGAACGTACTTTTTCAATCTCTGAAGCGTACTCGTCCATGTTTTCGATGGTTGAACAAAAGCTCGGGCATTCCAGGCATTGTTCCGTCTGGCGGCGGCAGCCTGCCTTCGAGGGCTTGAAACAAACTCCAAATGGCACCCGCACTGCATCCAGACCCGACCGGATACTCTCATAATGAATGGGACCACCATGCCCGATTTCCTTCCCCGGAGGCAGGGTCTTTGGTTTGAAAAGGTCGAGTTTTTCTGTTTTCTTCCACTTCTGATAAAGCGTATCCTCCGTCACTTTCGCATAGTGCAGGCTCATCTGCAAAGAACAATGCCCGAGGAGCCTCTGTATGATCCCGATCGGCATCCCCTGTTCCGCATACTCCATTGCACGGGTATGCCTCAGACCGTGTGCTTTGAAATGGAACAACTTCCCATCCGCATCCCTGATATCGTTTTTATTGATCATCCTCTGGACAGCTTTGGAAAACGCCGGCTTGCTGAACGGAAGGCCCATACAGCGCCCTTCGTAGCAGTTGAAGAGATATTTGTCAGGATTATTCTCCCTGGTACTCTTTCTCTCAGCCTCATCAGCCAAAAGCTTTACCATCTCAGCCACTTCATCCCGGATTGGGTCTTTCAGCTGCGGAATACCGACCTTGGTGATCTCTGCACACAAGTAGGGTACGGAACGGTTCTCTTTTGCGTTCCAGATATACTGCAGGCAGTTGTCAAAGCGCAGGTTCAGCACGTCTGTTCCGCGCCACCCTGTCTCCCGCAGCAACACGTATACCGGACGCATCTCTGCCGGTTCGATATCCTCAATGCAGGCGTCCATCTGCTGGATGACCGGTGCCGGGATGTACCTGACTTTCTCAATCGTGTCGGCAGCGCGTTCCCGCTTTGGGATATCATCGTCAAATATCAAACGCTCTATACTCAGCCTGGGTGCCTGGGAGTACTCGGCGATCTGAATGTAATCCAGCCAGCTGCGGATAAAAGAGACGGCTTTGCTCCTGAACGTGGCATTTCTGTTCTCATAGTCTTCCGCTACCCAGCCAAGGTATTTCTCTATGTCCTTCCGATTCAGCTTCTCCAGAAAGCAATCCGTATACCCATTCTTATAAAAGGTTTTGAAGAAATACCGGATATACATCAGCATTTCCCTGCAGTATGACCAACTCCGCCGCATGACCAGCCTTTTCATGAACCTCTTGACGGATGGACGGTATTCTTCGGGTATCTCCGTGAAATTCATGCTGGGATGCTGCCGTTTCATTGCGGCGGAAAGCTTTACACCGGGGATTCTCAGAGCATACCAGACATCTTTCTCTGTTTCTTCCCTCTCGTCATAAAGGCCGGAAATGAACTCGATTACACTTCGGCGGAGATTCCTGTACTCACGGAGCGGCAGCTTTCCCACACCGCTGTCAGGCATGTTACTTTCATCGTCCATGTCCACCTGGAAAAAACTGGACAGCGAGGGATCTGATCCTTCCCTTTCACCTATCATCCGAATCGCCGATTTCTGAAGGTTCTGCAAGTTATAAGGAGATTTCCATTTATGCTTCATTCCGTACAGGATGAAGTATTTCATCTCCAGCTTCAATCGATCATTCTGATAGCTGCTGAAATCTACAATCACGGCATCTGGAAAACGTACATCTCTTAACCCCGTCTCCTTGTAAGCGTCTGAATCCGCCCTCCATGCGTCATTTTTGTACCAGTACCCGCCTTCTTTGGAAAGGTATTCCAGCATCATCTCATGTTTTGGATCTGTCACCTGCTTTAAAGCCAGATTTCCAATACTTTTCATTCTTCCGCCTCCTTCTCGGGGAGACGGAATCTGTCCGCTGCTTCCTTAAATGCCGCCGTTACTTCTTCCTCAGAAGGATGAACGTAAGTGTTAAGGGTTGTATAAATATTTTTATGTCCGGCACGCTTCCTGAGCAGCTCCGGCTCCCAGCCGGCAGAACTCAGCATACTCAAAGACGTATGGCGGAACATATGAGGTGTGATATAGATGCCGGTCTTCCTACGGATCTGCCGGAACAGGTTGTCCACATCCGTATAGTTCATGGCTTTTCCGGCATTCTTCCCCTGGATCTTCACGAACACATGGTTCGTAGGCGTGCTTTCGGTGTGGAAGTAACAGATATATTCCGTGAACACCTCCATCAGATCATGTGTACAGTCAATCGTCCTGGGACTTGAAACCGTCTTGATCTCCGCAAGGTTCTCCATCTCCCCGCGGTCAACGATCCTGATCCTGCATTCGGATATATCAAAGTCCTCCAGCCACAGTGACAACGCCTCACCAATCCTCATCCCGGTCTCAAACAGCAGGTACATCAGGAAATAGTCCCTGACGTTTACACAGGCCTTCATGACTGCCTCTACTTCTTCCTTTGTCACCGTACGAAGAACACGCTTTGGTGTCGGAAGCCTAAGCAGATACCTCTTTTCCCGTCTCCGGTCGGCTATCCCGTCAAGGAAACTCCTGTATGTCCCGTGCGGATTCTTGATGAATGTGACAAGCTTCTCGGATACGTTATTATCCAATCCGCCGCGAAGGTACTGATAGTGGTAAAACGCCAATACGGTATCCAGAATAGCATTGATCGTCTCAGCTCTATATTTCGGCTCCAGGTTCAGCGGAATAACCTTCTCATCTATCCGCGGGTACTTCAGCCAAGCCAGAAAATCAGCCAGATCATCAATCGTAACCGCCTGCCACCGCAGACCTCTCTTTTCAAGGTACGTGAAATAGTGCTTCATGAAGATACATGCCAGCCGCAGGGTGTTCCTTGCCGCTCCCCCATTATCCCTGAACTTCAGATACTGGAGTACTGGCTCTACTGGTGTTCCGTCATCGTTTGCCAGGTAATACCGGGTCTGGCCGGCGCTGGTCTCTACTGTTACTACTTGCATTGCTCATGCTCCTTTCATTTAGAATCATGAGCAATACTACCTCAGTTTCAGCACTTGTAAATCGATAGTTCGAGTACTTCAAGTACTACGAGTACGCACCACGAGTTATGATAGTACTCCAACTGATTTGTACCCCTGTTCGAGTACTTCAAGTACTATATTTCAGGTACACGAGTTATCTATGCGTCGAGCAGGCTTCGAAGCAGGTTCTTGACATTTGCACAGTCGATCGTATCTTCTTCCAGCATGTTGTCCACTGTGTAGAGCACACTGTCATCGTAGCGCATATGTGACTTTCTCAGATACTGCTTCATCTTGCGGTATTCCCTGCGAATGTCGCCGATGGGGCGCTCCGTGCTCAGATACAGGTCAAGGCGCTCGAGTCCCATGCCCAGCTTGATGATGTTGCGGGTCGTCTCATCTTCGATGATGTCGTTCACACAGCCCCAGAACGCCAGGATGTGGTCGATTACCAGCATCAGATCCGCCAGGGGCGAGTCCCCGCGCTCGGCGGTCTTAAAGTCGTAAAGAGCCAGCTGGATGTAGGAAAATGTATCGCTGCCGATATCGTTACGCAGCACGATAGCGTTGTCATAGGCCCGATTGAGATTGCTGACGAGGGAATTGGGATCCGACTCATCGAACGGATATCTGTTTATGAATGCGTTGCGGGAGTGATAGATATCGGGAATCCCGATCTTCTGGCAGAGTACCGCATAATAATTCGGATCGGTGTCGATCATGCGGTCTGTCCCCTGCAGATAGTACTTCAGCTCTGTATAGACCCTTTCCACATACCTGCCCAGCCAGAACAGGTTGTCGCTCTTTTCTATTGTGATAATACCCATGTGTCCTTAAAACCTCCGCCTTGTGAAGAGTTGACAATAAACGAATTTGGATTGCGGGAGAAGCGCGTCAGGCCGCTCGGCCAGACCTTTGTCTCGGCGCCGGAGAGCACAAATGCGCGCAGATCCGCTTTTCTGGGTACACAGGAGCCGTCGTCATCAACGATATCGAGATCGTAGAAGTCGATGACCTCCTGGGCGATGAAACGTCTTGGCTCTGCCTTGAGCAGCGCGATGAAATCCGCCTTCTGCTCCTTTGTAAGAGAATCGCCGAACACGACGCCGTAACCGCCGGCCTCGGCCACGTCTTTGATGACCAGCCTGTCGAAATTGTCG
>JAZRKZ010000299.1:0-2425 GCA_045646565.1 Lachnospiraceae bacterium | reverse complement strand
CTGTCGCCACTCTGAGGAATCTGTTCATGAGCGAGATCGGACTTGATGAGGTCAAAGCCGCAGGGGCCGGCAGGAAAGTCGCCGGAGCAGCAGCGCGGCAGACGATGCCCGCAGAGCTGCCGCCGGATGCGCCGGGCCAGGGTGAGCAGCAGATCAAGGTGCCCGAAGAAAGCGCCGGAGATGAATTCACCCGTAAGGTCGAGGAGATCCTGACGCTGATCGGCATGGCCGGCGAAAAGGGAAGCGCCGACATTGTCCGCGTATGCGCTTATTTAAATAAGAACAGCATGTCCATGCAGAGGGAGAACGTCCGCATTATCTGCGGAGAGCTTTCCGACGCGCCCAAGAGCATGGAGCAGCGCATGCGCCGCGCCGTGAAGACCGGCCTCACGAACCTCGCGCACCTGGGCATCGAGGACTTTATGAACGACACATTCACCGATTACTCAAGCACGCTGTTCCCGTTTGAAGAAGTGCGTACGGAAATGGATTATATCCGGGGAAAACGGGCCTACGGCGGGAAAGTCAGCTTGAAAAAGTTCATTGAAAGCCTGATGATGCAGGCGGAACGGACACTCACTTAGTATTCCGGTCCATGTATTTTTTGGACTTTTTGATGCTTTCTGAAACTTTTTGTAACCTCCTTTTTATACTTTATTTAGATTTTGGCTACTAAAGTATGAAGAGGAGGTTTTGCTATGAAAAAGTTGTTAACGTGCATTGCGTTGGTGATGGCTTCCGTGATCACCCTTGCTGCGTGCAGCGGATCCGCTCCGCAGGCACCTGCTTCCGCACCGGCCCCCGCAGAAGACGGGCTCAAATTCATGACCGGCGGCGAGCAGGGTACTTATTACCGCTTCGGCGGCGTACTTGCCGAGAAGATCGCTGAGACGACAGGCACGAAGCTGAACGTGACGGCATCCGCCGGTTCCAAAGAGAACATCGAGGCGGTCCAGAGCGGCGACGCGAAATTCGCGTTCTGCCAGTCCGACGTTCTCGCTTATGCGGTAGAAGGAACAAGGATCTTTGAAAAGAAGGCGGACAAGGTCACTGCGATCGCCGACCTCTACAAGGAACAGATCCAGATCGTCACCATGGATCCCGCTCTGCAGTCCGTTGCGGACCTCAAGGGTAAGAACGTCTCCATCGGTGCCGAGGGCTCCGGTGTGTACTTCAACGCGATCGACGTTCTTGAAGCGTACGGCCTGTCCGAGAAAGATATCACGCCTTCCTATAAGTCCTTCGGCGATTCCGTCGACGCCCTTCAGAGCGGCAAGATCGACGCGGCATTCGTCGTGGCAGGCGCTCCGACCTCTGCGGTCTCCGGCCTGGCAGCGACCACTGACGTTTATCTGATCGGCCTCGATGACGAGCACATCGACAAGCTGATCGCTGCTTCCCCGCACTACACCAAGGAAGTGATCAGCAGCAAGACTTACAACACCGCCGGCGATATCAACACTGTCGCTGTCGGCGCAGTCCTGATCGCGAACGCGGATGTTTCCGAGGACGAAGTCTACAACGTGATCTCCGGCATCTATGAGAACGCGGATGCGATCACCAAGGCGCACTCCAAAGGCGCTGAGCTGAATCTTGATGAGGCGGCTGCTGTCACATCGGCTCCTTATCACAGCGGCGCTGCGAAGTACTTCGGTGAAAAGGGGATCACCGTTAAGTAACAGCTTTGCTGCGGGACATGAAACGAAGAGACAGTAAACTATATACCTTGGAAGGGAGAAAACCATGAACGTTATCGAAGTGAATATGTACCAGGCAGCAGGTCTGGCGGTACTCATGCTGGTGATCGGTCGCATGCTCGTCGCAAGAATCGAGTTTTTGAGAAAATACTGCATCCCGGCACCTGTTGTGGGCGGACTTATCTTTGCTATCCTCCATGTGATCTTGAGGTCCATGGGCATTCTGGAGTTTAACATGGATACCACGCTCCAGACCGTCTTCATGACGGCGTTCTTCTGCTCAGTCGGTTACATGGCCGCATTCAAAGAGCTGAAGAAGGGCGGTATCGGCGTTGTTAAATTCCTGGTACTCGCTATTCTTATGTGCTGCATCCAGGATCTGGTCGGCGGCTTTGGCGCGAAGATCTTCGGCCTTGACGGAAAACTCGGTCTTGCAATGGGCTCCATCCCGCTGGTAGGCGGACACGGAACTGCCGGTTCCTTCGGACCGTTCCTTGAGGACATGGGCGTTGCAAATGCTACTACCGTCGCTGTCGCGGCAGCCACCTATGGTCTGATCGCAGGCTGTATGATCGGCGGACCGATCGCGACCGGCAAGATCAGAAAAATGGGCCTGAAATCGGTAGGCGCTCAGACTGCAGAAACTGCAGAGGTCTCCGTAGATCAGGATACCGGCGCTATGGATGAAGCAAACCTGATGGATGCGGCGATCTACATTGTCATCGCGG
>JAZRKZ010000298.1:0-2316 GCA_045646565.1 Lachnospiraceae bacterium | reverse complement strand
CTGGATGACCGCCATCAGGGTCGCGCACCCCCAGACCGGAACTATACTCGCGCCGACGATCAGGAACATCAGCGAAAAACTTGTGCCGATCCCGCCGGGAATGCGGATGAAATCCGTAATTATATTGGCGGCCGGGGCGATCAGTCTCTTTGAGAACAGTCCCAGGTCGCAGCACAGTGTCAGGAAAATAAGGTCTCTGAGCTTATATTTCACATTCCTCTCCTTTCCCGGTGATCTCCCGTTCCCATACATTCACGATCTTCATTACTTCCCTGTAAATCTCTTCCCGGTTCTCCCGGTCGAGCATGAACACCCTCGCTTTCGGGTGATGCAGGATGCTGTAAATGTGCCTGCTCGGGCGCTGCGTGTCCTTGATCGTCGCCAGGACCGGTATATCTCCGTCAAAAGCCGCTGTCACCGCTCTGCAGAAATCCTCCGCTTTGTCTTCCATATAGCCGATCTCATCCATGACGATCATTCCGTCACTTCCGGCAGCTCCCAGAAGCGCGCATCCGAGTCCGTTAAAGACATCAGTATTTACGCTTATGACTCTCTCGCGGGCGACGCCGACCTCGTTACAGATCCGGTCACCGGCCTCACAGCCGGCCCCGTTATAGGCCTCATTGCCGACGTCATTACCGTCCTCTTTGCCGATGTCATTACCGGCCTTATTATTATCCGGTCTGTGGTCTTCGGCTCCATGATGTCCGCCGCTGCCGGCGGGAAATATGCCGGCAGGATAGATATACACATGGCCGTACCCGTTCCCGTCACGCTCCATCTTCGTCCTGTAACCGTACACCGGAAGACGGCTCTCCCTTATGATCCGGTCGATCAGCGTTGTTTTGCCCGGCTGTCTCTTCCCGCAGATCAGGACGTGCGGACGGTCAGAGGCCCGACATACTCTCCCGAGGTCATCCCCGTTATTCATTTTGACTGAACAGTTCCCGCCTGCCCCTTTAGATATGGCACATTCAAAGGCTTTTTTCATAATTTTGCGTACAAAAAAGACACAGCACGAAGCAGTGATCATGCAGTGTCATCATTGTTCATGCTCTTTTTTACAAATACTGGTAGGTCGGCCGGTTTCCCCGTCGGCCCCGGAGGCTCTAAGTCCTCGGCGCAGCCCCATGCAGTCTTTTGCCTTCTGTTTAGGGACTTTTGCTCAAAGAATCGTTTATTTAATTGTGATCTTATTATCTCATTGCTTTGGCCGGCTTGCAAGTCACAGAAGCAAATATCTGTGTCTTTCTTCTGCCATCGCTCTATGCCCTGTGATAAAATATGGATTGCCACCGGTGATGTACCCGCGGACGGCTTCGTCGGCCGGGGTTTTCGCGGACGACTTCGACAGCCGGGGTTTTTCACGGACGACTTCGTCGGCCGCGGTTTTTCGCACTGTTTCAATAATCCGCGATGTCCGCAAGGTGTTTACTGATATGCTCCAAATACTCACACGCGAGTTCGTATATCTGCGATTTTATTTTGAGCTGCAGTTCGTGCAGATCTTCCGGTACTGGGTGCTGGGCATCGCCATAGGGTCCTTTATTTCCGTGTTCGCCAAGGACAGGATCCATGACCTGTTCCGCGCAATGAACGGCCGGAAGTGGGGCATCCTCGGCATCATACCGGCCTGCCTTCTGGGCATCGCATCCCCGCTGTGCATGTACGGCACGATCCCGATCGCCGCGTCGTTCTCTAAGCAGGGAATGCGCGAAGACTGGCTCGCTTCCTTCATGATGGCGTCGATCCTGCTCAACCCGCAGCTCATTATATACAGCGCGGCGCTGGGCCCGAAGGTGCTTGCGGTCCGCATCCTTTCATGCTTTCTGTGCGGGATCGCCGCGGGGCTGCTGCTGCACAGGTTCTACAAGGACCGGTCCTTTTTTGATTTTACCGGATTTGACGAGCGCGCGAGCCGCGACACCCACCCCAATCTCCTGGTCCGCTATCTTCTCAATGTGTGGCGGAACGTCAAGACGACAGGTCCGTATTTTCTTGCCGGCATCCTGCTTTCCGCGCTGTTCCAGCGCTATGTGCCGCAGGACCTGATGGTCAGAGTCTTTGGCGGGAACGAGGCATGGGGCGTCCTGATGGCCGCGACGATCGGCGTGCCGCTCTATGCGTGCGGCGGCGGGACGATCCCTCTCCTTCGGGAGTGGCTCATGACCGGCATGAGCATAGGCAGCGCCGCAGCTTTCATGATCACAGGACCCGCCACCAAGATCACAAATCTTGGCGCACTGAAGATCGTACTGGGTGTGCGCCGCTTTCTCTTATATATCGGATTTGTTATGTGAAGTCGGATCGTAGCCA
>JAZRKZ010000297.1:0-2245 GCA_045646565.1 Lachnospiraceae bacterium | reverse complement strand
TGTTTACCGCGAGGCGGGCGCTTCTTCAGTCTGTTCTTCAGCTGCTCTTCCCGGGCTGCCTCGAGCCGGACTGTATAGATATAGTAAAGATCCGGCTTGTGCCTTGCGTCGAGCGAACGGCGCAGGATCTTCATCGCGCGGATCTCTTCCGGACGAAGGCCGGCAGCGGAGGCAGCCTTTTTAAGGAGCGAGCCGCTCCCTGCCTCGATGGGAAGTTTTATGTCAGATACTCGTATCATGGGACCTCCGAATTTATGTGCGGGAAGCCGCGGATCGGCCCGCGATGGCGCCCGTCGACCAGGCCAGCTGCAGATTAAAGCCGCCGCAGCTGCCGTAGAGATCGAGGAGCTCCCCGGTGATATAAAAGCCGGGGCAGACTTTGGATTCCAGTGTCGATGCGTCTACTTCGTCCGTGCGGACGCCGCCGGACATGACCTGGGCGTACGGCGCGCCCTGCGTGCCCCTGACTGTGAGCCGAAAGGCCTTGATGCGGTCCGTGAGCGCTTTGACTGTTGTTTGGCCGGATATGAGGGCCGGGATGAGCTTTTCGGGGAAGACGCCGGTCAGAAGTTCGCGCAGGTCCTCCGTTCTCAGGAGCTCTTTTCTGGAATTTAGGAAAGCAAATGTCATCTCCCGGTCAAAATCCGGGAAAAAGTCAAGTTTTACGCTGACAGGGAGACCTCCGTCGAGGAGGATCGGGGCCGCGCCGGAGATATTGAAGACCGGTATGCCCGAGATGCCCTGCTCTGTCAGCTGAAGCTGTCCGGAGTCGGAAGCGATGGGCATGTCGCCTTGGTACAGCGTGCAGGATCCGTGGATGCGGACGCCTGCCCAGCCGAGCCTGCCTGCTCCTTCGCACAGAAGAGGGACGAGGGCAGGTCGCTGGGGAACAACCTGATGGCCGGTTTTCGCGGCGAGAAGAAGTCCGTTGTAGGGAAGCTGGGATTTTGCGAGCGAGGCCGCTGTCCCGCAGGCGAGGATGACTCTGTCCGCCCGGTATGTCCAGGAGGGCGTTTTGACATCGAACTGCCCGGCGTGACGCGCGATGGAGAGGACTGTTTCGTTGTTCTTGATCTTGATTTTGAGTCTTGCACACTCGCGGAGCAGGCAGGTCAGCACGCTCTCCGCCTGTTCGGCGTAAGGGTAGACCCAGCCGTCCCGGTTCGTCGTATAAAGTCCGATCTCCGTGAAGAACCGGATCGTATCCTGAACGGAGAACCTGTCAAGAACGCGCGCGGCCCATGATGGATCGGTGCCGTGATAGACTGCGCGGTAATCCCCGGTATTGGTCAGGTTGCAGCGGCCGTTCCCGGTCCGCAGCAGTTTTCTGCCGGGTTTTTTTTCCTTCTCAAGGATCGTCACTTCTGCCCCGCCCCGGGCGGCCATGACGCCGGCCATGAGACCGGAGGCGCCGGCGCCGATGATAATGACTTGTTTTTTATCAGACATACTTACTCCATTTGCACCTGTGCTTCTGTTCCCCGTTTGTCGGTGTGCGTTGATATACCCCGCCTTCCTGCGGCACCTGCCGCAGGAAGACGGTCCTTATTATTACTTATCGGGTTCGCATCCCCGCTTCGGAATTGAGACAAGACCTGCGTTCTTCATCTCCTGCAGGGACATCAGAATGCCGAGTTTTGCCGACGGCCAGGTGAGACCGCCCTGAAAATAGACCGAGTACGGCGGGCGGATCGGACCGTCGGCCGAGAGCTCAATGGAGGAACCCGAGACAAATGCGCCCGCTGCCATGACGACCGGATCGTCGTAGCCCGGCATGTCCCATGGCTCCGGGGTCACGAACGAATCGACCGGCGCGGCTTTCTGGATGCCCTTGCAGAAGGCGACGACCGCCTCCGGCGAGCCGAGCGTGATCGATTCAATGATGTCGTGGCGGTCCTCCGTACCGTCCGGGAGGGCGGCGAAGCCGAGGCGCTCGTAGACATTTGCTGCAAATACAGCCCCCTTCAGCGCGGACGCCGTGACGATGGGAGCCATGAAAAAGCCCTGATAGAAGGCCGGATTGACGCCCAGAGAAGGGCCGACCTCGCTGCCGAGACCCGGGCAGGTCATACGGTAGGAGGCGTTCTCGACATACTCCGCTTTTCCGGCAATGTATCCGCCGACCGGTGCGAGTCCGCCGCCCGGATTCTTGATGAGGGAGCCCATGATGAGGTCGGCACCCACCGCCGTCGGCTCCTTTTCCTCGGTGAATTCGCCGTAGCAGTTGTCGACCATACAGATGACG
>JAZRKZ010000296.1:0-2178 GCA_045646565.1 Lachnospiraceae bacterium | reverse complement strand
CGCTTGGCCTCCGACTTGTCCGGGTGTTGGAGGACAAACTGGCTGAGATGTTGGCAGAAAAGAGCCTGCTGCACGTCATGGACAAGAACAAGTATCCTATCACACTGACAGTTACGCAGAATCAGGCTCCGGATGCACAGATGGCGCTTTATGACACCACGGGCGCCAGTATGTCCAGTCAGGATAGCGTCCTTCGGTTCATCTTTAAGCTGGACGGCTTGGAGATCCAGACAAACAGCCGGCTCGTAATTGATGAGAAGTTCATGAACAAAATCAAGGGTCATGCGAAGAAGATCCACGCGGCTTATGTCCACGCCTTTTTCGCCACCAATATTTCCTCCTTCCGTCCTGATGCCGACGATGGTCTGGACGATGATGAGGATGAGATTGGCGATGACTTCGACGAATTCTATGACGATCCCGAGGAAGAAGACGAAGAAGATCTCGATACCGAGGAAGCAGCCGAAGACGATTTTGGCTGTAAGTAATCGAATGGCGGAGGGCAGAAAATCTGTCCTCCGCCGGAAAGTAGGGTGGTTTCATGGCGACAGCAAAACGCTATTATTGGATGAAACTCAAAGAATCGTTTATGACTTCTGACACGATTGATTATTTCATGTCACAGCCTGACGGTGCAAATTATGTCGTGCTATATCAGATGCTCTGTCTTAAAACGATCAACACTGGTGGGCGGTTAAGTCGCCAAATCGGAGAAATCATCATCCCTTATGACGTTGAGAAAATCCAACGTGATTGCAAATGGTTCTCCATCGATACTGTTCGTATAGCTCTTAAACTCTTCCAAGCTGTTGGGCTTGTGTATGAGGATGTTGACGGGACACTAGTCCTTTCTGATCACATGAACCTTGTGGGCAGTGAATCTGACTCTGCAGCCAGGGTGAGAGAAAGCCGGACAAAGAAAAAAGCTACGGCATTGTTACAATGTAACAACAATGTAACGCATGATGATGTAACAGAAGGCGAACAAATGGCGAACATTGTTACACCAGATATAGATATAAGAGATAGAGATAAGATATTAGATATAGATATAAGAAATCAGAGTGAAGAGGAAGAGTTATCTCTTTCGGCAGGCGAGCCGCCTGCCCCTGAACCTTCTCCCATGAAAGAAGACTATACAGAAACATACAAAGCAGTTGTTTCGTACCTGAATGAAAAAGCCGGGACGAAGTACAAGCATACTTCCTCCAAAACTCAGACAGCGATCCATGCCAGACTTGCCGATGGCTTCTCCCTGGATGACTTCAAAACCGTCATCGACAAGAAGTCCAAGGAATGGATCGGCACAGAATTTGAAAAGTATTTAAGACCTGAGACTTTGTTCGGTCCAAAGTTCGAGGGCTACTTAAACGGAAAACAGACAGAAAGGACTGGAAGCAATGCCAATGCACAGAATAACGGAAATACTGGCGGCACACGCCGGTACGGGAAATACGTCTGAGAAAATGTCTCCCGGAGAAAGAGCTTATGAACAGTTCTTTGTGGATGACCTGAACAACCAGATTGGCAATGAAAATGAAAAAGACGGCTATAACTGCAAGGTCTGCAAAAACAAGGCATATATCGTGAAGCTGGAAGAATTGCCGAATGGCAAGTTTTCCAAGCTGTATGCAGATTGCAAGTGTGTTGAGACCAGACGTTCTATTATGCGTATGAAGCGCAGCGGTCTGAAGAATATCATCACGGACTACACCTTCGAAAAGTTTGAGGACACCGAGACATGGCAGCAGGTTTTGAAATCTGCAGCTGTGGCTTACGCCAAAAACCCGGAGGGATGGTTCTTCATCGGTGGCCAGAGCGGCGCCGGCAAGACTCATCTCTGCACCGCTATCTGCCGGGAGTTCCTGCTGGGCGGCAAGCGTGTCGTGTACATGCTCTGGAGGGATGACATCGCAAAGCTGAAGGGCGTTGCCAACGATCCTGAACAGCGGGAGCCGATGATAAACAGGTTCAAGAATGCTGATGTGCTGTATATCGATGATCTCTTCAAGACAGGCAAGGAAAAGGACATGCAGGTGCAGCGCCCATCCTCTGCGGATATCAGCACCGCCTTTGAGATCCTGAACTACCGGTATTGCAATCCGGATCTCTTGACTATCATTTCCACGGAATTGTCCGGGGATGAATTGCTCGATATTGACGAAGCCACCGGCGGCC
>JAZRKZ010000295.1:0-7335 GCA_045646565.1 Lachnospiraceae bacterium | reverse complement strand
ATATATAGTGGCGGCTCGCCTTAATGCGACAGCCCCTTAGTTTTTATTCAATGTAATAACTTTAGTTATAACGATTGACATTACAACAAACCCGCGATATTATGAGATGGTAAAAATTATTTAACTATGGTTGTGTCAGGTTCATAAAAGGATTGAAGCAGGCAGGAGCAGCTATGAAAGCCATTGTGATTTATGAGGCAGGCGGTCCCGAAAAACTGATTTATACGGACGTCCCGACCCCGGAGCTGAAACCGGGTTGGTCGCTCGTCAGGGTGATGGGCCGCGGAGTCAATCACTCGGAGATATTCACTAGGGACGGACAGTCACCGTCGGTAAAATTTCCGAGGATACTGGGTATTGAGTGCGTCGGGGTGATCGCCGGGAGCACGGATTCGGAAAGACTTCCGGAAGGGTGTAAAGCCATTTCCATTATGGGAGAGATGGGCCGGGCCTTTGACGGCGGATATGCTGAATACGCGTTGCTGCCGAACGACCAGATTTATCCGGTCGATACGGACCTGCCTTGGGAAATTCTGGCGGCTGTCCCCGAGACCTATTACACTGCGTTCGGCTCCATGAAGAATCTAAGGATTCGCGGTGATGAGCGCATTCTTGTGCGCGGAGGGACGAGCGGAGTCGGGATCGCTTTTCTGCGGCTGGTGAAGGCCGGCTTCCCGGATGCGGTTGTGACCGGGACAACGCGGAGAGCTGACAAGAGGCAGCAGCTCTTAGGCGCCGGGTTTGACGAGGTGATCGTGGATGCCGATAACGTGCTGCAGACTAAGGAGCGCTATGACAGGGTTCTGGATCTGATTGGACCGGCGGCGCTTCGGGATACATTTGCACACACGACGCCGGAGGGGATCATATGCGTGACCGGCCTTCTCGGAGGCAAGTGGACGCTCGATGATTTTGATCCGCTCGAGGATATGCCGGCAGATGCTTACCTGACCGCTTTCCATTCGGGTAATGCAAATGAAGCTAAGCTCCAGGAAATGCTCGACTTCATAAAGACCCACTCTGTCGATGTTAAGCCAGAAAAAGTCTTTAAGCTTTCGGAAATGCGGAAAGCTCATGAGTATCTTGGAAGCAGCAGGAGCTTCGGAAAAGTTGTTGTGATGTCGGAATAGCGGAGGTTTGGATGCAGATTTCAAGCAGATTTACAATTGCGCTGCATATATTTGCGGCCATAGATGTCTTTGGGAAAGACTATAAGATCACGAGTGATTTTCTGGCGGGAAGCATTCAGGTCAACTCCGTTATCATAAGAAATATTCTGTCGCAGCTGCGGAACGCCGGGCTTATTAATGTGTCCAGAGGCACCGGGGGCGCGGAGCTTGCCAAGGCGCCGGAGGAGATCACATTTTATGATATCTACGCGGCTGTCGAATCCGTTGAGGACGGCAAGCTCTTCAGGTTCCACAAGAACCCGAATCCGGAGTGCCCGGTGGGACGAAATATTCATTTGCTGCTTGACGATATGCTGGATGACATTCAGGACGCGATGGAGAAAGAGATGAAGCGGTATACGGTCGCGGATCTGAATGGTGGGATTGAGGATTTGATCGGCGCGGAGACAACGGCGGATCAGAGCGGCGCGGAGACAGAGGCGTAAAGAAGAGGAAGGCAACGAATGATTGCGGATATTGCAAATTATATTTCAACACATTCCGCCCAGCTCGGAACGCAGATCACCGCGCATATTGGCATCAGCCTCTTTGCTCTCATTGTGGCAGTGGTGATCGGAGTCCCCTGCGGATATTTCGCGTCGAAGTCGGCTAAGAGCGAGGCTCTTGTCACAGCGCCGTTCGAGATTCTGAGAGTTGTTCCCTCGCTGGCTTTTCTGATTCTCCTGATTCCGATTATGGGGACGGGTGTTAAGCCTGCGGTGACGGCCCTCACGATTTTAGCCATACCGCCTGTGCTCCTCAACACTGCGGTCGGTTTCCGATCGATCCCTGATTTTATGATCGAGTCAGCCCGGGGAATCGGCATGACGGAGAGGGAGATGCTCTTTAAGGTCAGGATCCCGGGAGCGCTGCCCATGATGCTGGCGGGGATCCGGACAGCTTTGGTCGAGATTGTCGCGAGCACCACGCTGGCTGCCAAGATCGGCGGAGGCGGGCTAGGTGAGATCATTTTCACCGGACTCGGACTTAACAGGACGGATATGTTGGTCCTGGGAGGACTGCTTGTCGCGGCGTTGTCGCTGCTTTCAGGGGTGGTATTTGATGTAATTTCGAGAAGGCTTTTGAGATATAAATATGTTTGAGGAGGTTATTATGAAAAAAGTTGTGAGACGAATGCTGGCGGCGACACTTACTGCGGCTATGGCAATGGGATTTGCCGGATGCGGGAGCACGGGAACAGGAGCAGCCAAAGCTGAGGAGAAGTCAGTCGTGATCGGATCGAAAGATTTCACGGAGAATGAGATCGTCGCCGAGATCTACGCGCTTGCCCTTGAGGATGCAGGCTTCACTGTCGAGCGAAAAATGAATATTGCGGGCTCTGTTGTCCATACAAGCATTACAAGAGCTGAGATAGACATCTATCCGGAGTATACCGGAACCGGGCTTATCACGATCCTGGGTATGGAGGCGCTGACGGATCAGGAGGAAGTCTACCAGACGGTGAAAGAAGCCTATAACGAGCAGTTTGGTATTACCTGGCTGGCCTATGCGGAGGCCAACGACGGTCAGGGACTGTTCGTAAGCAAGAGGGTGAGCGATGAGTACGGGATCACGAATATTTCTCAGCTTCAGGCAAATGCCGACAAGCTCAGATTCTGCTCTCAGGGCGAGTTCGATGAGCGCGAGGACGGCATTCCGGGTCTTACAAAGCTGTATGGTGAATTTAACTGGAAATCTTCGAAGATCTACGATAACGGTCTCAAATGGGAAGTCGTCGATAATGATGAGGCGGATGTTGCCACGGCTTACACGACGGAGGCAAGGCTCACCGAGACAGATAAGTTCGTCCTTCTGGAGGATGACAAGCATATGTGGCCGCCCTACAACCTTGCCCCAATCGTGAGGAACGAGGTTCTTGAGCAGTACCCCGAGATTGAAGAGGTGTTGAATGCAGTCTCCGCGACGCTTGATACGGACACTGTCACACAGCTGAATGCTAAGGTGGACGTCGAGGGCGAGGAGTACGAGGACGTGGCAGAGGAGTACTACGAGAGTATCACAGAATAAATGGCGTATGCTCTGACTCGCCAGTTTGGAAAGATACCGGGAGATTTAGAATGTCGGTTATTCAATACGAAAATGTATGCAGGAAATTTGCGGGAAGCAGCAAATACGCTGTCGACCATGTCAGCGCCGAGATTGAAAGCGGGGAATTTATAACGATTCTCGGCTCGTCCGGCTGCGGCAAGACGACGCTCCTTAAGCTGACCAACCGGCTTTATGACCCGGACGGTGGGAAAATCATTGTGGAAGGTGTGGATATTAGGACGGTCGATCCGGTAGAGCTGCGCCGCCGGCTCGGATATGTGATCCAGCAGGTCGGCCTCTTCCCGCATATGACGATCAAGGAAAATATCACGGTCATTCCGAGTCTCATGAAGTGGGACAAAAGAAGGATGGATGAGAGGGCGGATGAACTCCTCAGACTTGTCGGCCTTGACCCGACAGAATTCAGGGACAGATATCCGCATCAGCTCTCGGGCGGACAGCAGCAGAGAATCGGACTTGCGAGAGCGCTTGTGCTGGATCCGGACATCATGCTGCTTGACGAGCCGTTCGGAGCGATCGATGCCATCACCCGCCTGAATCTTCAGAATGAGCTTCTGCGCATTCAGGGAAGTCTCGGAAAAACCTTTCTGTTCGTAACGCATGATATCAACGAGGCTTTTAAGATGGGCAATCGTGTTATGGTCATGAATGAGGGACGGCTTCTCCAGTTCGACACGCCGCGGGAGATTGTTCGGCATCCGGCGGATGCATTTGTAAGATCACTCATCGAATCAGCCAGGACGCAGGAAAAGTTCTGGGAGGGTACGTTATGATCTTCATTGAACCAGTCCTGACGCAGGGACGATTCCGGGAGGGAAAGCTATGATAGAATATTTCAAAAAGCACCCGGAGAAGGTCCTCGGAGCGCTGACAGAGCATATCGGGCTTGTGCTGGTCACACTCGTAATCTCTCTTGCGATCGCGTGCCTTCTCACGCTGCTTGCCATGCGGTCGGAAAGGGTGTCCGACGCGCTGAATAATCTTTTTTCGGTGCTGTACTCGGTCCCGTCGCTGGCCCTTTTTGCCCTGCTCATCCCGGTGACCGGGCTCGGGAGAACGACCGCTGTCATTGTGCTGACATTATATAATCAGTATATTCTGCTGAAGAACTTTACGGCCGGGCTGCGCGATGTGGACCCGGTGGTCTGCGAAGCCGCGAAAGGCATCGGCATGACCGAGATGCAGATTTTGACAAAGATACGGGTGCCGCTGGCCCGCCGGGCTATATTTGCAGGAATCCGTCTCGCGGTGGTCTCTACGATCGGAATCGGGACGATTGCCGCGTCGATTAATGCGGGCGGGCTCGGTACGCTCCTTTTTGAGGGGCTCAGAACAATTAACACGCCAAAAATCCTGTGGGGGAGCGTCCTGTCGGCCCTCCTGGCGGTGTCAATTAACAAGCTGTTAAAAATGGTGGAGAACCGGCTGTAAGCAAGTGCTTATAGCCGCTTCTCCATCATTATTGTCTTATATCGGCAGATTCGGGCTGCCGATATCGCCGAACAGTCTTCTCACATCCCGGGTAGGAATGCCCAGGTCAGTCTCCTCCGGACGCAGACTTTCCATGGCGGCGGTGATGCCTTATTCAGCCGCGAAATCGCAGAGTATACGATTCATCTCAAATGATGTAACTATGTGATTCAAGCTTCGGAATATCAAGCTTCGGAATAGTTTCCCAGGAAAATGAAATCCGGGCACTCGTTCCTCAGCTCATCAAGCATGACCCGGACTTCGGGGTCTGCGCACGATGCGTCCGCGTCGATGTAGAAACGGAACTCGAAGTTCCTGCCCACGATCGGGCTGCTCTCGAGCTTTGTGATGTTGATGCCTCTCTTCGCGAACTTTCCGATGACATTATAGAGCGATCCCGGCTCATGAGGGACGGAGAGTATCATGGAGATACGATTTGATCCCGGATAGATTTTCGGCTCCTTTGATATGCAGACAAATCTCGTATAATTGTTGTCGCTGTCGGATACCCGGGTCGACAGGGCCTGAAGGCCGTAGATTTCGGCCGCTTCCGGGGAGGCGATGGCAGCTGCGCCTTTGTCCTCAGATTCGCTGACATAGCGGGCGGCCATGGCAGTGTTGAGGACGGGGATAACAGCTGCCTGATCCTCCATTTTCTTCAGAAAATGCGAGCACTGGCCGAGGGCCTGTTCGTGGGACCTGATGCTTGTGACGTCGGCGAGATTTGTCCCGGGCTTTACCAGGAGCTGATGGCGGATGAGAATTCTCTCCGCCCGGATGATGTACACGCCGGCATTTTTGAGGAGCTGATATGTCGCGCGGACGGATCCGTAGGAATTGTTCTCTATAGGAAGAATTCCGTAGTCGACCATACCGCTCTTTGCGGCCTCGATCACGCCGGAGAAGGTCTTGAAGAACATCGGCATCGATTTTGCGAACATCCGGTTCGCGGCCTGCTGCGAGTAGGCTCCTTTTACCCCCTGGCAGGCAACGCGGCCTTCATTTGGAAATGTCTCTGTGCTGCTCAGAAGTTCCATGTTGATTCCTGCAACTCTTACTGTATCGCTCATTTTTTTCCTCCCTGGTATTTTTCAATATTACGTTTTGTGTTCAGGACTCAGGTCAACGCTGGCTGACTAAGCCGAATCCCTACGACCTTTGTCCTTGTGTTACAGCCGGAACTCACCGGCGAGGGCAGCCATGAGAATTACTCGTCTATGCATCCGCTGCCCCGTACAATTTCATGTATGGCCCTGAGCTTTGGCACTGCCTTCGCAAAACTGTCCGGCGTCAGGGACTGCGGTCCGTCGCACTTTGCGTGCTGCGGGTCGTTGTGGACTTCAATGAGGACGCCGTCGGCACCGGCGGCGATGCCTGCATTTGCAAGAGCCGGGACCCACTGAGACTTACCGCAGGCGTGGGACGGATCAATGATGATCGGCAGGTGGGTCAGCTGGCGGAGGACCGGCACGCACGTTACATCCAGCGTGTTCCGGGTGTAGGTCTCGAATGTCCGGATGCCGCGCTCGCACAGGATGACATTGCCGTTTCCGCCCGCGAGAACGTACTCGGCGCTCATGAGCCACTCCTCGTAGGTCGAGGAGAGCCCGCGCTTTAAGAGAACGGGTTTGTCCTGCCTGCCGAGGGCTTTGAGGAGGGAGAAGTTCTGCATGTTTCTTGCGCCGACCTGGAGAATGTCGATATCGGCAAATAGCGGCAGCTGCGATGCGTCCATTATCTCCGAGACGACCGGCAGCCCGGTGGCCTCTTTAGCCGCGAGAAGAATGCGGATGCCTTCAATTCCGAGACCCTGGAAAGAGTAGGGCGACGAGCGTGGCTTGAACGCGCCGCCGCGGAGGATGGTTGCTCCGCTCGCCTTAACGGATTTGGCAATGCCCACGACCTGTTCTTCGGACTCGACGGAGCAGGGGCCGGCGATGATGGTCAGCGTGCCGCCGCCGATTTTGACGCCTCCGACATCGATGACAGTATCATCCGGGTGGAACTTGCGGTTGACATTCTTAAAGGGTTCCTGCACGCGTTTGACGTCTTCAACGATGTCGAGCGCGGAGATGAGATCAATGTCGACCCGGCTCGTGTCACCGACGAGCCCGAGGATCGTCTTACCCGTACCCACTGTCGGGTGCACTTTGATGCCCATGCCGGACAGCCAGTATTCCAGGTTCTCGAGTTGGTCTTTGTCGGGGTTGTTCTTCAGGATAATGATCATGTGTGCTGCCTCCATTTTCTTTAGGATGAAGTCTCGCTCGCGAGACGAAAGCGCAGGATCTGCCTTGCGTCATCACTGAGATAAAAAAAGCACCGCAGCCTCGTCGGCTGCGGTGCGGGTTTACGTACCGGGTGGAGCTAATGACGTCACTCACTCTTTTCAGCCAACGCGAAAAATGCCTTACCGGAAAAGGTAAAGCCCGCAAAGCCGAAAAAGAAATTCATTGATGAAGAGTGTGACATGGTTCTGTTTCCTTAAGTATTTGTATGCACTTTACTTTAACAAAGTGCAGTGATGGTGTCAAGATAAAAAGCCTGATTCTTGAGCTTAGATGCTGCATCTTGAGCGTGGCTGATGTTTTTGGCCTTGGAGGGGGTCTGATTATGCCGGGGCGCC
>JAZRKZ010000294.1:0-8420 GCA_045646565.1 Lachnospiraceae bacterium | reverse complement strand
ATCCCGAGTTCAGCATACTGGCGTTTGAATCCGAGGATCAGGCCCGGCAGAATGTCAACGATTACAAGAGCCATGTAGTGAACGAGGAGGCCGGCGATAAGATCATAGCAGAACGGTTCTCCTGCGCGCCGGAACCGCAGTCCTCCATGGTCGTCATGGACCAGAGGACAGGATACGTCAAGGGTATTGTCGGCGGACGCGGCGAGAAGACTGCCTCCCTGACCCTGAACCGGGCGACGAACGCGACCCGTCAGCCGGGATCGACGTTCAAGATCCTGTCAACCTATTCTCTCGCTCTGGACAGCGGCATGAAGACGCTTGCCTCGACCTACCTCGATTCGGAGATCACATACGAGGACGGCACGCCGGTATCGAACTCGAACAACGCCTATACGAACGAGATGATGAACATCAGGGACGCGATCATCAATTCAGTGAACACGGTCGCGGTCCAGACGATTACGGATATTACGCCGAAAGCAGCTTACGGCCAGCTGCTCAAGTACGGATTTACGACACTGTCCGAGAGGAACGACGTTTACCAGCCGCTCGCGCTCGGCGGTATCTATAACGGCGTAACGAACCTTGAGCTTACGGCGGCTTTTGCGGCGATTGCAAATGAAGGCACTTACACCAAACCGATCTTCTACACGAGGATCGAGGATCAGGACGGCAACGTCGTCATCAATAATACGCCGGAGACGACCAGGGCCATTTCCCGCGAGACTGCAGCGCTCCTCACCGATGCAATGCAGGATGTCGTGACCAAGGGTACCGGCCGGAACGTTCAGCTTGACTGCGGCATGTCGGTCGCCGGCAAGACCGGTACGACGACAGATTACCGCGATGTCTGGTTCGTCGGTTATACTCCGTACTATACATGCGGCGTATGGGCAGGTTATGATGACTCTTCGGGCCTGCCGGATGAAGGCATTTATCACGTATATCACCAGATCCTCTGGAAGGCGGTCATGGACCGCATTTCAAAGAACCAGAGCAAGATCCATTTCATGCTTCCGAATACGATCACCCGGGCGGAGGTCTGCACGATCACGGGCCTTGCTCCGCGCGGCAGTTGTCCGACGCATTGGGAGTATTTCGCGCCGGGCACAGCGCCGACAGAGACCTGCGGCGGCTGGCGTACGCACAATACTTATTACGATGAGGAAGATGAAGAGGACTGGAATTACGACCGGGAGGAAGAAAACTGGAACGACTACGAAGAACAGCGCAGTCAGCGTAATCAGGAAGAGAATGAAAATGATCAGACCGGACAGAGTGACAGGGACAATGAGCAGCAGTCTGAGCAGAACGGGGACAATGATTATGATGACGGCGGAAACGATGACGGCGGAAATGACAACGACGAGAATTATGACGAAGATTATGACGGGGACAACTGATTCCGACCGGATCCTGCATATGTGAGGCCGGCGGATCGGCCGGCCCCAAAATGGAGAACGCAAAAAAGAGCCGCTGAATACAGCCCTTTGATGTGCCGTATTCAGTGGCTTTTTTGTTTTTTCTTTATCGCGCAATACTCGTACCTTTAGTCGTGAGATACGCGCGTATCGCAGCCAAAACACAGAGATGTTCTGAATTATTATACGACGAGCTTTGCTGCGCCGTAGATACCTGCGTCGTTGCCGAGCTTTGCGAGAACGATCGGTGTATTTTCGCAGGAGGAGAAAGCGCGCGTACGGTAGTACTTGCCGACAATATCTGTGAGCGGCTCGCCCGCCTTGGAGACACCGCCGCCGATGACGATGACTTCCGGATCTGTGACGCATGCAAATGTAGCCAGCGCCGTGCCCAGATAAGACGCAAATCTATTGACGATCGCAGCTGCGACCATATCGCCGTCCTTGTATGCATCGAAGACAGCTTTGGAGGTGACTTCCTGATCTCGAAGCACTGTGACGGCAGCCGGGTTCTTCAGGAGCTCTTCTTTGGCAAGACGGACAACGCCCGTTGCGGAAGCGACCTGCTCAAGGCAGCCGAAGTTTCCACAGTTGCAGGGATCCTTGATATTGTCGTCAACGTGTGCATGGCCGATTTCGCCGCCGGCACCGTGGGAGCCTTCAATGATCTTACCGTCTACGATGATGCCGCCACCGACGCCGGTTCCGAGAGTGACCATGATGAGGTTCTCCTTGCCCTCGCCGCCGCCTTTCCAGAGCTCGCCGAGAGCTGCGACATTGGCGTCATTACCTGCCTTGACCTTCATGTCGAGGATCTTGCCGAGTTCGTACTCGACATTCTTCTCGCCCCAGTGAAGGTTGACCGCTACCGGGACGACGCCCTGCATGACCGGTCCGGGAATACCGACGCCGACGCCGACGACATCGTCTTTCGCGATACCCTTCACAGTCATCTTCGCAATGATCGTTGCCGCAATATCCGGAAGAACGTTCTCACCGCCGTTCTCCGTGCGAGTGACGATTTCCCATTTGTCGAGAAGATTGCCATTCGTTTCGAAGAGACCGCATTTGACAGTGGTTCCGCCTACATCGATACCAAAACAATATTTGCCCATTAGATATCACCTCTCTTGTTCATTATATTTTCCTGTACACGTCTGTAGAGTTCGTGTGCAGCATTGTAACCCATTTTTTTCTGACGATGATTGACCGCCGCTGTCTCGACGATAACTGCGAGGTTGCGGCCGGGCCGGATCGGCAGAGAGTGGCAAGTGACCTTATTGCCGAGGAATTCTGTGGTCTGCTCCTCGAGACCAAGACGGTCATATTCCTTTTCCCGGCTCCAGTCTTCCAGCTTGATGACGAGGTCGATGGCTTGTGAATCCTTGACATGTTCGACGCCGTAGAGCGTTTTCACATCGATGATGCCGATGCCCCGGAGCTCAATGAGATGCTTCGTGACATCCGGCGCACAGCCGATCAGCGTAGCGTCCGATACCTTGCGGATGATAACGACATCGTCGCTCACCAGACGATGGCCGCGGCGGACGAGTTCGAGCGCGGC
The DNA here is from genome assembly GCA_045646565.1 of Lachnospiraceae bacterium. Classification (GTDB taxonomy): domain Bacteria; phylum Bacillota; class Clostridia; order Lachnospirales; family Lachnospiraceae; genus Chordicoccus. The sequence continues at coordinate 5,435 of JAZRKZ010000294.1, read as the reverse complement.
CTCGGATTTACCGATACCGCTCTCGCCCATGATGAGGACGCCTTCACCGTAGACGTCGACGAGGACGCCGTGGATCGAAATACTTGGCGCGAGCTCGACGCCCAGCCAGCGGATAATCTCTGACATGAAGGAGCTGGTCGTACGCGTCGTTACAAGAGCGGGAACGTTATACTTTTTACATATCGAAAGCATGTTTTCTGTCGGCTCAGTCAGTGTTGTGAATATGACGCACGGGATACCGCTGGAGATAAACTTTTCAAAGCATAAAGAGCGTTCCTCTTCCTCTTTCTGCATCAGATAGGTGTATTCGACGTAGCCGATGATTTGGACGCGCTCATTTGAAAAATGCTCATAATATCCGGCGAGCTGAAGAGCCGGCCGGTTGATTTCCTGGGAGGTGATTTCGACCTCTTCCATGGAAATCTCGGGGGTCAGATTCTTCAGTTTCATTTCCTCTGCGAGTTTGCTGAGCAGTACGACAGTTTTCATAACGAAGCCTCTTTTCTGTTGATTCAGATATTTCATATTCATAAGTTTATCATATTGGGGCTGATTAAACAATAACGTAGTTCCGCCATGGACGGACCGCGCTAATGAGGCCTTTTCAGATGATAAAGTATTACAATTTTCTTAAAAAAGATTCATATTTCTATTAATTTCTGATAATTCGTGATAGAATACAGATACAACATAAACAAACGATCAGAGGGGCCGCGGCCCCGTTAGGAGTTGAGCCATGTGGAATCGCTGGAGAAAGACAACTCTGAGCCTTATGGCAGTCTTCATTCTGTTCGTACAGAGTGCGGCTCCTGTGGCAGCTTGTCAGAGTTCATATGAAAACAATATTGCGATCCCGTCGGCAGAGCAGGCAGCGTCGGGCAGGATCGGGGCGGAAACTGCGAAAAAGGCAGAACGCCCTGCGATAGAGGAGGCGCCTTCGCTGAACGGAACGGAAAATACAGACGAAACAGAAGCCGCAGTCCCGGAAGAACCAGGTCGCGCCCGGGATGAGGAGCTCTTCGGAAGGTATTACCGGTCTCTTACCGGCTTTGATGTGCCTGAAATACCGAAGACAAAGCACTCTCGGGATGCCGAGGAGGTCGTCGGAGCAAACACCCCGGCGTATTATCGAACGCAGCGTCTTACTCCGGTGAGAGACCAGGGGGAATCGAACCTGTGCTGGGCGTTCTCCACCACGGCGCTTCTTGAGACCTCGCTTCTCCTGCAGTACCCGGATGAGAACGCATCAACGCTCGATCTGTCGGAAGAACAGCTGGCGTATTTTTATTTTAACAGACAGAACGATCCGCTCGGCAACACGGGCGATATGAAGATGGTCTGCGAGGCTTTTGACGGAAAGTACGCCTATCGATATGCTTCCGGAAGTCCGATTTATATGCTGCAGGAACTGAGCACCGGTCAGGGAATCACGACGGAGGCGCAGGTCCCCTTTTATCTGACACGGATAATCGGACAGAACGGGGACGTTGCTTATGTAGAATCAGACGCGGTGCCGGATACCCGGTCGGCGTATCTTTCTTATGCAAATATTACCGGCTACGAACTCTTCGACTACGATGTAGACAAAGTAAAGCAGGAAATCATGGAGAACGGCGCTGTCTCTGTCTCCATGTATTACGACAACAGCAGCAGGAATCTTCGAACGAACGCGTATTACAGTCCTGAGAACAGGAGGACGAATCATATCGTGACCCTGGTGGGCTGGAACGATACATATAAAAACACGAATTTTAACGCCGACAGCCGACCGAATGGGGACGGCGCCTTCATCGTCAGGAATTCCTGGGGTGATGACTGGGGCGACAACGGATATTTCTACATTTCCTACGAGAACGCGACAATGCTGGCCTGTGTGTCGACCCGGGCAGTGAGAACAGCGGAGAAATCCTATCCGAATCTGTATTTTTATGACGGACTCTCCATGGTGGGCAATTCCTGTGTCATAAGTCCGCTGTCCGCATCGGGATACATGTCTGTCACGGCAGGCGCAAATGTCTTCGAGGTCAAAGCCGGGAACGGTCGCGGTGAGGCGATCGGCGAGGTCACGTTGTGTACCTGGACGCGGGATGCGGTATACCGGGTATCGATCTATACGGATCTTTTGGATACGAACGATCCGACGAGCGGGCGGCTGTCGCTTGTTGAGACCGTACAGATGGAAGGTTCCGGTCTTTGTGCGTTCAGACTTTCCCATGAAGTCGAAGTGAGCGCCGGCAGCTGGTATTCGGTCGTCGTCGAGAATGTCGGAACAAAGTATGAATCCTTCTCCGCGCAGAGGATGCAGAAGATCAATGACGTTCTTTTTGTGACGGACAATCTGTACTGCAGAAGTCTCACAAGAAATAAAGAGGGCGTATGGACCGATATGGCGGAGAACGGAGACGGCGAAGTGCTCCGTATCCGGGCTGCTACAAGGACGCTCTCAAAGCGTGTGAAGCCGAAGAAAGTATTTACAGATGTACTGGATCCGGATCACGCGTATTATTGGGCAATCTACTGGGCGGCAGACAAAGGAATCACAGGCGGCTATCAGGACGGAACGTTCGGGATCGACAGAACGTGTACCAGGGGGGAAGCCATTATGTTCCTCTGGAGGTTCGCGGGCAAGCCGGAACCGGCCAGATCTCCCAGACTGACTTTTTCGGATGTTCCGAAATCGGATCCGTTTTATAAAGCGATTCTCTGGGCTTACCAGCAGGGGATCACAAAGGGGTACAGTGACGGAACATTCGGAAAGAACCTGACCTGTACGAGAGGACATATCATGATGTTCATCTGGAAATATCTGGAAAGACCGACGCCGCGTGCGGTGGCGAAATCGCCGTTTGAAGACGTACCCAAATCACATACTTACTACAGGGCGATTCTATACGGTTATCAGCAGAATATCACAAAAGGGTTTAAGGACGGGACCTTTGGCGTTAATGTGGATTGTACACGCGGGCAGATCGTACGGTTCCTCTATAATATGCGGTGATGACAGGATCTTTGTCGTGGCACAGCTGTGTCTTTCGACGTAAAAGCCTGTAAGTTGCGGCCCGTTGTGGTATAATCTGTATACCTCCGTGTGAACTCAAATGGGAAAGCCAGGATACAATGAGCGGGAACAGAGATTTTAATATTGAAGAAGAACTGAAAAAGCTTCCGAGAAGCCCGGGCGTTTATATCATGCACGACATGCATGACGATATCATCTATGTCGGTAAGGCGGTGAGCCTCAGGAACCGTGTGCGCCAGTATTTCCAGGACGGATATAAAAAGAGCTCCAAGATCATGCGCATGGTCTCGCACATAGAGCGCTTTGAATACATCGTCACCTCGAGCGAGCTTGAGGCACTGGTCCTTGAATCCAATCTGATCAAGGAACACAGACCAAAATACAATACGATGCTGAAGGATGATAAGAACTATCCTTACATCAGGATCACGACGGGTGAAGACTTTCCGCGCATCATGCTCGCGCGGAGCATGAAGAAAGATACATCGAGGTACTTTGGACCATATACGAATACGGCGGCAGTCAGAGATATCATTGAACTGCTCCGGAAACTGTGCCATATCCGGAACTGTTCGAGAAAGCTGCCGCAGGAGATCGGCAGGGACAGGCCCTGCCTCTATTACCATATAGGCCAGTGCCCGGCGCCGTGCCAGGGCTATATCACCAAAGAGGCTTATGCCGAAAACGTCAGGCGGATGACGGAGTTCCTCAAAGGCCATTTTGAGGAGGAAATCGACCGGCTGACGGAAAAGATGATGGCTGCCTCGATGGAGATGAGGTACGAAGAGGCCGCGGAATGCCGGGATCTGATCGAGAGCATCAGGCAGGTCGGCGAACGGCAGAAAATCACCGGATCTGACGGGGACGACCGGGATATTATCGCGATCGCGATGGATGCGCCGGAGCAGGCGGGGCTTGTGCTGACGGACGAGTCCAACTACAGTCCGGATATCACCGGTACCCGCAACGCCGTCGTGCAGGTATTCTTCGTGCGCGAGGGTAAACTGATCGGAAGAGAGCACTTCTTCCTGACCGCGGATGACACTGACGATCCGGCGGAAGTCATCAGAAGCTTTATCGTTCAGTATTATCAGGGCACGCCTTTTGTGCCGAAAGAGCTCATGCTCGAGCGGGATATTCCGGACAGGGAGCTTCTTGCCGAGTGGCTTGGCAGAAAACGGGGGTCGAAAGCACTGATCCGCGTTCCGCTAAAGGGGATGAAAGAGAAGCTTGTCGCCCTCGCCCATGAGAACGCGGAGCTGGTCCTGTCCCGTGACAGGGAGAGACTAAAGAGAGAAGAGGTCCGGACGATCGGAGCGGTCAGAGAAATTGCCGCCCTTTTGGGACTTGAAAAAGCGGATCGTATGGAATCCTATGATATTTCCAATATCAGCGGTTTTGATTCCGTCGGTTCGATGATCGTCTACGTCAAGGGAAGACCGAAGAAGAACGATTACAGGAAATTCAGGATCAAATGGGTCGTCGGCCCGAATGACTACGCAAGTATGGACGAGGTGCTGACAAGGCGCTTTATGCGCGCGAAGGAGGGATCCGAGGGCTTTACAGAACTGCCGGATATCATTCTGATGGATGGCGGGAAGGGCCAGGTCAGCATCGCGGAACAGGTGCTTTTGCGGGTCGGTTACGATATCCCGGTCGCGGGTATGGTCAAGGATGATTTCCACAGGACCCGGGGTCTCTACTACAAGGGCCATGAGATTCCGATCTCACGGGATTCGGAGGGGTTCAAACTTCTGACGAGGATCCAGGACGAGGTCCATCGATTTGCCATTGAATATCACCGCCAGCTTCGAAGCAAAGGCCAGGTCCGCTCCGTTCTCGATGAGATCGAAGGTATCGGACCGACGAGGCGGAAAGCGCTGCTGCGGACTTTCAAGACGGCGGAGAAGATCCGCGACGCTTCGTTTGACGAGCTTCTGCACGCTCCGTCGATGAACGTAAAGTCCGCACAGAGCGTCTATGACTTCTTTCATAAAGGGGAGAAGGGACCGGTCGTGACGGAGGATAAGAATGTATATGGATAATTACAAGACAGTCCGCACCGGCGGACAGGGTGAGTATATAGAGAAGAAATCCAGATTTATCGGTGCCGTCTACCATGCGGAGACGCTTGAGGAGGCAGAAGCCTTCCTTGCGGCAGCCAGAAAAAAGTACTATGATGCCAGACACAACTGTTTTGCGTGTATCGTCGGCGCGCCGGGCACTCCGGAGGAAATCGTCCGATCGAATGACGACGGCGAGCCGGGCGGTACAGCCGGAAAACCGATGCTGGAGGTCCTTGCGGGATCCGGCCTGCATTATACAGCGGCGGTGGTGACCCGCTACTTCGGCGGGACGCTGCTCGGGACCGGAGGACTTGTACGCGCTTACACGGCGGCGGTAAAAGCCGCCGTTG
>JAZRKZ010000293.1:0-4783 GCA_045646565.1 Lachnospiraceae bacterium | reverse complement strand
GCAGATCGCGAAAGAGGATCACGAAAAGTACGGCGATGAGATCGCTCTATCCCTCCTCGGCCTTCCGTGCGAGCAGTTCCGCGAGAAATACAGGACGAAGGATTTCTGCATCTGGATGTTCTCCATGGAGGACAAGAAGGCGATCGTGGACGATGTGTTCGAAAAATTCCGCGACGCATTCGGCTTTTATCCGGAATCCACCGGCTCCTATTATATGGATGCTGAACTCATCAATTATATTAAGGAGACATATCCGTCCGTCAAATGCGCGGTCGCGACCTGCTGGGAGGAGGGCCCGAAAGCCTACCACACCTGCAACAACAGCTGGTATACCTTTATGGACGGCGGTCCGTGGGCGCCGTGGATCCCGTCGAAAGTCAATACGCATGCACCTGCGGCAAATAAAGAAGAGGACTCCGGTATCGTAGCCATTCCTCATCTTTCCCGCGATCTCCTTGCATGCTACGACGGAAACGGCTCGAACTTCGGCACGCATCCGCAGAATGTGCTCCGCGGCATGATCTATGATTCGAAGACATGGGAATATCCGTATCTCTTCAATCTGATCGACCAGTACAGGAGCCTTGAGAAATATAATAACGGGTACGCTTACAACATGATGTTCGTGGGGCCGGGCTGGATGAATAAGATGGGCCGGTGGGAAGCTCCCTACGAGCTGCTCGTCAAGTCCTATTCCGATGGATGCAGGTATTACGGCGATCTCAAGAAAGAGGGAAAGCTCCTTGATATGACGATGGCTGAATTTGCAGACTATTACCGGGCAAAGAAGTCCTACACGGAACCGGAGTGCGCGCTTTGGAGAGATATCCTGTACGGTTCCGACAAGCAGCTTTTCTGGTACTGCGACCCCTATATGAGAGTCGGCGTCAATATGGATCAGGGCGGAGCGATCTTCGATCTTCGCCCCTACGCAGCCAAGCTCGAGTGGCCGGTCGGCATCGGCACGGACCACATTCAGGACGCGTCCTATCCTTTCCTTATCCAGGAAAAATACCGCGCAGGCTATTTCACGCACTACGCCGGGGAGGGGACGATCCGGAGCGCCAAGATCTGTCACGGCGGGGAGAAAGTCGATCTGTGCCTTACACGTACGCACGCGCATTTCTCGCAGGAAAAAGTGCCTGGCGCTGACGGCAGAAGCGCTGCCGGAACAAAGAGGATCCTGACCCTTGATCCGGTGGAGATCGAGTTCAGTGATCTGACCGTCAGACTTCAGACCATCCTCACGTTCGTGGAGGGATCGAGTGAGATCAGAATCGACCGCAGGATCCTTTCGATGAGCGATCCGGACGCGGAAGTCGAGATCCGGGAGTACATGGTCGCATGCTACGGCACGACGGAATACACGGAAAATATGACAGGGATCAGACTCCTGGCAACGTGCGCGGACGGCACGGAGAACTGCATTGACTATGCATACAAGTGCCGCGAGATGTCTGTACCCGGCGCGCGCTGCGTCGCCGCGGTCATTCCGCAGATCAAGACAAAGGTCCTGATGAGAGCGCAGGATGCGACCGGTATCGTCCGGGAGGGATACGCGTTCTCGCCGATGTTCACGCTTGGGTATAACAAGGCGGTGAAGGATAAGGAGGTATTTACAACATGGCTCAGTCTGGAAAGGGTAAATTAAATTACAGATGTCCGTCATGTTTTATGAGGGACCTCGATATAGATATGTTCTACGACAGGGACAAGAAAGAATACTACTGCCTGCGCTGCCAGTTCACCGGCACCGAGGATAAGATACTGGAGTGGAACGAGCTTGTCAGAAAACGCTACACAGCGATGGACGTTAGAATCACGAAATTTGATTTTGACTGACAAGCCTATAGGGAAAATACTTCTGCTGATACTAAACCAGCTAACTAAAGGGGCTGTCGCATGAAATCGGTGTCTCCGTTATATATGGCAGATATTTGCAAATAATACCTGCCATATATAGTGGAGATGTGCCTTCATGCGACAGCCCCTTAATGTTCAGATGATAAGCCGGGTGTCGGAAACATGCTCGCTTGCAGCGAGGGAATACACATATTACTCTTTCATCTGGAAGAAGAAAGCCGGTGTGATCGAGAAGTAGTCACAGATCTTGAAAAATCCACCCATGGATGGAAGCATTTTCCCGTTTTCGATCCTGTTGATGTAGCTGGCGCTCTGTCCAAGAGACAGGCTCATTTCTCGTGCAGATACACCTCTTTCAAGGCGGAGTTCGCAGAGCCGTTTTGAGAACTCTTTCTCGTACATTTATGTCACCTCCAAGTATGCCTGCCGGTTTTTAATTAGGTCTTTTTTATATGTCAAAATCATCCGGCATTTAAAGTATATTACAATTTTTTTATGTCGGCAAGAGCACAACAGATAACTTCATTTTCGTCATTTTCGTTTAGCGCGTGCACCGGTTAAAAGAATTGATGACAAAAGCGGTGGAAATCAAAAAAAAAGAATAGCCAGGACCGACAGGAAATGATAGTATGGTGCGTATAGGATTTCTGGGGAGACGTTCACGGACGGGAGTGCAGAGGAGTTTCCCGGAGAGGAGAAGGAAAATGCAGCAGATACTGATCTTTCTGATGTTCGTTGCGGTACTCGGGCTTCTTGCCGGAATGCTGCTCCTGACGCTGGCTCTTTTGTCGCCGAAAGGAAAGAAACCGATCATTCCGATTATGACCTGTGCGTTGATCCTGACGGGATCGATCGTACTGGCGACGCTTTGTGTCAGCGGGCTCATGATGGTCGCGCCAAAATAAGAAACAAGATAGAAAATTGACGAAAAGGGGCTGCCGCATTGAGGCGGGCCGCCATTTTATATGGCAGACTGTATATGCAAATGTCTGCCATATATTGGCGGTACCGTCTGATGCGGCAGCCCCATCTTTGTGCAGCCAAGGGCCTTCGGTTCTCCCGGTCAACGGGACGCGGCGGCGTATAGGCACTTAGTCGAAGCCGGAGATGAGATTGCGTTCAAGGATCGCATGTGTATATTCCGCCCAGCTGTACTGGGACATGTACTCGCCGTTATAGGAGCGGGCGGGAGTGACTGCCTTGCCGCCCCGAAGAAAATCGAAGTAGTCACAGTCCACTTTGTCCGGAAGGACGGCCAGACCGCCCCGGACACGCAGGAGAATGTCTGCGCATCCGAGATCCGTCAGAGTGGATATAAGATCGGAGCGCATATTTTTGAGATAGGAAGTATGACTTCTGTGAGCCTCATCCTCCCAGAGGACAGAGAGCAGTTCTTTGATGGAGACGGTCGTTCCTTTCCGGTCTACAAGATAGGCAATCAGTTCTTTTGTCTTCGTGTACTGAAACTTGATCGGAATATCATCCACATAGATCTCAAAATTACCGAACGCTCTGATGCGGACGCGTTTTTTGGGCGCGGCGTTCACCGGATGGCGGAGCGCGTTCAGCTCGTGCCGGATTTTTGCCTGCGTGACGGGCTTAAGGATATAGCCGCTCGCATGCAGATTGAATGCGTCGACTGAGTATTCGGTATAGCCGGTCGTGAAAATGATATTGAGCCGGGGCATATGCTCCTGAAGAATATGGGCCAGAGAGATTCCGTTGCCTCCTCTCATATTGATATCCAGAAAGGCAACGTCACAGGATGTTTTTTCGATAAAAGCCAGCACGTCTTTTATTTTTCGAAAACCGTAGATTTCGGCCTCCGGGGCACACGAGCTGATACACTGGACCAGATTGTCAAGCGCCATCTGTTCATCGTCTACTGCAAGAATGACCATAGTGATCCTCCTTTCAGTTGTTTGCTTTGTTTTTGACCTGTCGTTTTCAGTTCAGTTTATATACTTATTTTACCTGACTGAAAAACACAAGAAAACAAAAAGTTGAAAAATTTGAAATAGTATAGTTTTTGAAGGCTGTATGTGTCTATTTTGTGTCTGTCCGTTTGCTACAATAATGAAAAGCTTGTCAGAGTGAGGAAATCAGGGAATCTAAATAAAAAATCAGGAAATCCGTCATACTATATGTTATCATAGATGCTTCACTGGAAGGGGAATTCGGGGCTGTCGCTGTTGCGGCAGCCCCGAGTCGTTCGGACCGGATCCGGGAGAGCGGCAGCCGTATCCGGCAGATATCATTATTTTATCTTTTCAATTGTATGAAATGTGGTACAATGAGTAGCATGCGATTTGAAACGTTTCAGGGAGTATAGTATGCCGGTCTTATTTTTTGTGTTATGGATTATTTTAAATGGGCGGGTCACGGCCGAAATTGTGCTCTTCGGCGCAGCCGTGACAGCGCTCATTTACGCTTTTACAGTCAAAGTACTGGGGTATTCGACAGCAACGGACCTTCAGATCATAAGGAACTGCCCGATTTTTATTCTGTATCTCCTGAATCTAATATGGGAAGTCATCAAGGCGTCGGTGATGGTCATAGGGGTCGCCCTGACGCCTCATGATAAGCCGGATCCGGTCCTCGTGGAATTCCATTCCGGCCTTCGCGGCGATTTTCTGAATGTGCTGCTGGCCAATTCCATCACGCTGACTCCGGGCACCATCACCGTGTTCCAGAAAGGGGATCACTTTGTGGTCCACGCCCTGCGCCGCGAATATGCGGAGGGGCTCAGTGAGTCAAGTTTTGTCAGATTGCTGAGGAGGTTCGTATGACACTGGGGGATGCTTATTCCTGTCTGTACACAGGCGCTCTGATCATTCTGGCTGTCCTTATCGGCGTCATGCTGATAAGATCGATCCGCGGTCCCGGTGTGACAGACAGAATACTATCGATCAATATGATA
>JAZRKZ010000292.1:0-28163 GCA_045646565.1 Lachnospiraceae bacterium | reverse complement strand
GCTCATATTCGTGACATGGTAATCGGCATTCTGCTCTGTGTAATGTCCTGCATACCGATTTTCGGCGCAATGATCATAACGGAGGACGAATACGCTATGGTGACGGCGGTCTGTGTGCTGCTCGTCCTGGTCGCGATCGGTGTCATGCTGATCGTCCGGACCAGCATTATTATGGACGCCATGAAAGCCCTGCTTGAGGAAGGTGAATTCTCCCGCGTAAGAAAGGAGGAGAGCCGCCGCAACGAGGCAATTATGGGAATTTACTGGTCAGCCTGCACTGTTATTTATCTGGCGACAAGCTTTCTCACAAAGCGATGGGATATGACCTGGATCATCTGGCCGGTGGCCGGCGTGGGCTGCGGTCTTCTGGCGGCTATTCTGAGGGTGGTCAGAGCGAAGGTGTGATGAGTTTTTCTGCAGCAATGAACCCGGGGGGTCACCGGGCAGGAATCGAGTCGATCCTGTCTCCCGGAGCATTTCTAAGGTAGATGTTCACGGTGACTTTGACCTGTCCGTCACCGGTATTATCCTGCCCGAGGGCTGCGAAAGCCTCTGTCAGAGAATTGACGGTATCTTCCGGCAGGATCGCGCTTCCCACATAAGCAATCTGATAATCCGGCGCGTGTCTTCTCTGAGAAAGAGCACAAAGACCGATATCAAGAAGGATACCAATCAAAACGGCGCCTATGAAGAGGTGCCATTTGTGATAGTAGAGCCAGTTTTTTATTTTTTCTTTTTGTGTCATTTCGGGCGGCTTTTCGGGCGGCTTTACGTCTCTGAGCTGATACCTGATGTATTCGCTGGACATCAGTCAATATCCTCCCTGGTTGTCCCGCCGGGACGGTATCTGGCAGGCAGGCATGTGAGGGAAGGAGAAAATGCCGTCAAAATCGAGAGTATTATCAGTTATATGGCTGCGAAGGAAATCAAAAATTACCATTGGTCCGTCCTCGTCATTAACTATAAAGGTCTCGTACTGTAGATTATTTTGCCGGCAGTAAGCTTCAAATCCAAGTCCGTGAAAACGCGAAGATTAACTTCGCGTTTTTTGATGGAGGGCTTGACGCGAGAAAGACAACTGCATATAATATGTCTAAGAAGATAATCTTCGCCAAATAGAAGATAAAGTTCGGCAACGGCTAAAAAAGCAGCTCGGCGCATTCTCGTGACTTCAGAGCCGTGTGAGGATTCACTTTCAGGCAGATTTCACGAGAGATGAGGATTTGTCCATGTGCTTTGGCCAAAAGAGAGGAGAATTTCTGCTATGCAGGATCAGAAAACATCCGGGGACCGGTCAAATTATAAGCTGTATGTCGAGGTCGGTGTGGTCTATTCACCGGCAGGCGTAATGGAGCCGAAATATCTTCGAATTTCTCCGGACGGTGAGAAGTATATGATAGATAGGATTTATCGCCATCAGAGGCTGGCGAGCCGCAAGGCCGGGGGGTGCGGGATCTGCTATTTTGTGCGGGTCAGGGGCCAGGATGCAAGGCTGTTCTATGAGGACTCGCCGGACGCGAGCCGTTGGTTCGTTGAGAGTAAATATCCGGTGTGAGGGTTTGGAGCGATTACATAATATGGAATAGAAAAATCCAGCCGTCGGCTGGATTTTTTATTGTGCGTAGGCGACAGGATGCTTTTATGGTAGAATATTCGAGTAGCGTTTTTGGAAGCGCTGCAGCGGGTATCCATTTGCAGAAAAAGGATGTTGACTATGAAGGATTACCTCGACAAGGACCGGCTGCAGGGCGAAAAGAATGCTTCTGAGGTTCCGGGATGAATGAGGAATACGGAGAACCAGAGTATATGGAAAAGAGTGCAAACAAAGTACATTTGCAGAGCGCCGCGGTCACAGGGATCTGCTTTCTGCGAACAAGGTAACGAACGGATTCAGTGACGGCACGTTCGGCATCAACAAGGACTGCACGCGCGGCCAGATCGTGACATTCCTTTACAGAATCAAATGAGACGAGGCCAAACCGGCCCTCACGCCGCTTTGACCAAAGGATGGGCAGCCTGACTGCTTGAGAAAAAACAATCCCATCGAAGGAGATGGGACCCGATAAAAGAGGGAGCTCACGCATTGCTCAATGCGTGAGCCCCTTTTTTATGATCAAAGAAGATACTCCCGGAGCACCCGGAGCCGAGTCCGGCACAAGCGAAAAGAACGGATGTTTGAGCGCTGTGTGGACATAAAGCCTGGTATGTGGTAGTATCTTTTTATAAAGTTAACAGGCGGGAACGGAAAAGGATGTCCATCGGAGGAACGATTATGCGATTTAACGGCGTCATTTTTGATTTTAACGGAACACTGCTTTTTGACGACCCATACCATGACATAGCCTGGGAGAAAATCGCCCTGGAAGTCAGTGGCCGGCATATGAAGGCGGACGAAATGGCCACCAAATATGCCGGTTATCCCAATATAGAAATACTCCGAAGTCTCTCCGGCAATACACTGACAGATGAGCAGCTGGAGTATTATTCCCAGAAGAAAGAAGAACTCTACCGCGAGATCGTCCGGAATGTGCCCGGCGGCGCGAAGCTTGCGCCCGGAGCCAACGAGCTCTTCGACTATCTGAAGGAGCGGCACATCCCCTGCGCGATCGCTTCGGCGTCCATCATCCAGAATATCGAGTTTTTCGTGGAGACGTTCCATTTGGATAAATGGTTCGACATGGACCATATCGTCTATGACAACAATACATACAGGAACAAGGAGATGATGTACCGCGATGCGCTTCTTCGGATAGGGACAAAGGAGAAGGTTCTTATATTTGAAGACTCTCTTTCCGGAATGAAAGGTGCTGCCGCTGTAGGCGCCTCCGTCGTCGCCATTCGCAAGAAGTCGCTCGAAGCCCACTATGCGCAGATCCCGCAGATCATCGACGTTGTGGATGACTTCCGCGGGGCGGAGAAGTATTTTACCGGAGAGTGACGGATCCTCAGGATAAGGGAGAGCGCATACTATGAAGAAACGGTTCACTATTTCCTACAACGCGCCGGTCGTCCTCACTTTTATGGTTATCTGTTTCGTTGTGATGGTCATAGGATTTCTGACCGGCGGAAGGAGCACAATGCTCTTTTTTATGACCTACCACAGCTCGCTGCTCAATCCGTTCACCTATCTGAGATTCTTTACGCATGTTCTCGGACACGCCGACTGGTCTCATTTTATGGGTAACGCATCGTATATTCTTCTGCTCGGACCGATGCTCGAGGAAAAGTACGGCTCAAGAAATCTTCTGGAGATTATGGGCGTCACCGCGTTCGTGACAGCGCTCGTGAACTATGTTTTCTTCTGGAACGTTGCGCTTTGCGGGGCGAGCGGGATTGTCTTTGCATTTATCGTTCTGGCCTCCTTCACCGGATTTCGGGAGGGAGAGATCCCGCTGACGTTCATTCTCGTTGCAGTCATTTTCATCGGCCAGCAGGTCTACGAGGGAATCGTGCTGTCTGACAATATTTCGAACACGGCGCACATTGTGGGAGGTCTGGTCGGCGGCGCGGTCGGATATTTGCTCAACGTTAACCACAAAATACGGTGAAAATGGTGTATGGTCTTTGGATGCGTGTTCCACGCATGATTGATTATCCGGAGAGTCATGATGGGGATGCATCGGAACTTAGTGTGAAAGAAAAAAGAATGCTGTCAAAGTTTGACAGCCAGAAAAGCAGCGCAGCAGGAGGAGACTATGGGCAAGCGAATTGTACTGGCACTCGGGGGCAATGCATTAGGTAAGAATCTGCCCGAGCAGATGATTGCAGTAAAAAAGACCGCATCGGCAATAGTAGATCTGATTGAGGAAGGCGATGAGCTTGTGATCGTGCATGGGAATGGACCTCAGGTCGGTATGATCCAGAAGGCAATGACCGAGCTGACCCGTTCCAATCCGGAAAAATATATCACTTGTCCTCTGTCCGTCTGTGTGGCCATGAGTCAGGGATATATCGGATATGATCTTCAGAACGCGCTCCGCGAGGAGCTTCTGAACCGGGGGATTGAAATCGGATGCGCGACCGTGCTGACGCAGGTCGAGGTGGATCCGCGAGATCCGGCGTTTGAGAATCCGACCAAGCCGATCGGTGCCTTCATGACAAAGGAAGAGGCGGAGAAGCTTGTCTTAGAGCGCGATTATCAGGTGATGGAGGATGCGGGCCGCGGTTATCGCCGCGTGGTCGCTTCCCCGATGCCGACGACTATTGTCGAGATTGACACGATCCGGGCACTGGTGGAAACCAACCATGTTGTTATTGCATGCGGCGGCGGCGGAATTCCGGTCTTCAGGACGGAGGGATATCACCTGAAGGGAGCGGCGGCCGTCATCGACAAGGATTTTGCGGCGGAGAAACTCGCCGAGCAGCTTGACGCAGACTGCCTGATCATCCTCACGGCGGTGGAGAAGGTAGCGGTGCATTTTGGAAAGCCGGATGAGATGTGGCTGTCTGAGATGACGCCGGAGGAAGCCGGGAGGTATATAGACGCGGGTGAATTTGCACCGGGTTCCATGCTGCCCAAGGTCCGGGCCGCGGTGCAGTTCGTCATGTCGAAGCCCGGCAGGACAGCGCTCATCACTCTTCTTGAAAGGGCGAAGGACGGCATCGCCGGCAGGACAGGAACACTGTTCCATGAATGACCTGCCGAAAACAAGTTTTTTCTGTTGGAGGGATACAAACGATTTCAGAAGTATTATAATTATAATATAGGTATTTGTGCCAAACCCAGAGTTGTATAAACGAGAATAAGGACATGGATAGTTCAAGACTATGATGAAACGACTCATTCGATTGACAGCAAAGTATGCCTTTCTTCTCATGGATTCGCGGACCAGAAAAAGGATAGTGATGACACTATCCTGTATTGTTGTGTTCATTACGACGTATATGATGATTCTCCCGGCGATTTCGCTGGAGAAGAATGAAGCGGCAGAAGATAATGGTATTGTTTTACAATCTTCGGTGCGGGAAGCAGAGGAACCGGCGGACGCGGAAGAACAAGAAGAAGCGCCACCTCCTTCGGAGGATAGAGTGATAACAGGGGAGGAATTCCTGACCGGCGTGCAGACAGCCGCCGGGGGGGATTACGCAGTCACTGTTGATGTGCCTGCATCCGCCCTGATACCGGCGGACGCAGTTCTTACTGTCGAGGAGATCACAGGTGAAGAATATGATTTTTATTACGCGCAGACCCTTGAGGCTCTGGGCGCTAAAAGTGTGCTCTTCGCCAGGTTCTTCGATATCAGCCTTGTGGAGAATGGGGAGAAGATACAGCCTGCGGAGGGTTCTTCTATCGACGTACGGATCGAACTTACGGATAAGGATGACAGTGAGGAAGCCGCAGCCAGTACACAGGTAGTTCACTTTGCCGATGATGCGGAAACAGGTGATATTGTCGATGTCGAGGTGGACGGTACAGCGGTCAGCTTTGCGGCAGAAAGCTTTTCTGCCTACGCGATCGTGGAGGGACCGGAGCCTGTTTCGGCGCCGGTCGACACACTGGTCACCAGTTTAGATGAACTTCAGAGCGGGACTCCCTACTATCTTTCCTATGGCAGCGGGCAGGTATCTTACTGCACGAACGCTGTTAATTCGAAGAACGCTTTTATCGAGGGCACGGTCGCGGACGCGTCCGAATGGTATTTTGAGAAGTATGAGGATCCGGACAATCCCGGCGGCTATGATTATTATATTTACACGTACCGCGATGGTGTAAAAAAGTATATTCACCAAAAGGGCAGCGGGAATGAGATTGAACTGTCCGATCAGAAGACACTTTTTGAACTCTCCGAAACGGATGCAGCTAATAAGTATTACTTTAAGATCAAGGGTGCGGACAGATGGTTCCAGCATTCCGGATCCGGCAGCGGCATGCGCTTTTATACTGCTAATACCGATGTTACAAACAGCCGGATCATCATTACGAAAGCAGCCGCGCTTCAGGATCGATATGATTTAGACGGCAAGACCTTCGGCCTTATGAGCTGGAACGACAACGCGTCCGGCAAGGCCATGATGGCGGCGAGCGAAACATCCGGAGAAAATGAGCTGGACGCGAAGGCCCTCACGGTCATGATGAACAGTGACGAAGATAAGCTGTATGCGTCAAACGACGAAAAAGACCTCACTATGTGGACGTTTGAGAGCGTTATAGACGATATCTATTATCTGCGGGCAGAGGTGGACGGCACGACCAAATATCTGAAGATCACGAACGGAGGCCTGTCTTTGTCTGAGACTAAAGATCCCGACTGCCGGATTACAGTTGTTCCGGGTAGCGGAAAGAATAAGGGCAAAATATGCCTGAAATCCGGCAATACCACGTTGACCTACCTCCCTGCGGACGCCGGTCATTCCAGCGCTTTCGGCATCGGCGGAAGCGCCGGCAGCGAATGGCTATACCTCGTGGAACGATCCGAACTTCCGGGTGACTATTTTATGACGCACACGGCCACGAAAGCCAGCGTCTCAGACCCGTCCATATCAAACGGGTCCAGAGTCATCGTCTATACCCGTATATGGAACGATGCCGACCAGAAATACGAATACTATGCGATCGACCATGACGGCAGTCTGGTCCGTGTTTATGAAAGCGGTAATACGATCCAGTGGGTCGGTCCGCAGCTCAACTCGATGTTATGGAATTTTGTGGAGTACTATGAGGAGGGAACAGCAAATCCAAATTACTACTACGATTTCTATAATCAGTTTTCAGGGAAATTTATCGCGCCGCAGATCGGTCAGTCGGATGTGCTGAGTGACGATCCCATCGGCGTCAATATGCCTGGCAGAAAAGAAGGCAGATATTATTCGAAGATTGTCACCTGGGATGACGACCACTACAGTTATGCCGGTCTTGGTATAGATACAGAGACGGATCCGGAAAAGTATTCAAATATCTCTACCAAGCTGAATGAAGCCGACGACTTCTATTTCGCAATAGTCGAGAAGGTTCCTGTCGACGATGTACTGCATACCGTAGAGACGGTCAATAACAATTCTTATGGTATTACCATGAAGATGAAAGACTTTGCCACCAGAGATGAGATGAGTGATTATCTGGGGAACAATGATGGCGGCATGGGACAAACTCTAAAGCAGGATCTTTTGTCCACCAATCTTTCAGATAATGGTTATCCGCAGGCGAAAATGGGTTCTCTCGAAACCCTTTTCAGCGGTGCGGAAGTTGTCAATCATCTTTTTATAGAAAGCACGCACAAGGAAACCGGCTACTTTGAATATGACAGCTGCCAGAACTTCGCAAGCCTGGGGGCCGGCGATGGATCTGAGCGCCTGTTCACAGTTTACAGAGAACTTGGCACCTATGATTCAACGCCTGAGTATAATACCAGAAAGCATGGCCAGTTCTTCCCGTATAATGATATAAGACCCGGTGTATTTGCTTCTGTAAACGGCAAGAACCTCTACGATGTACTGGCAGAGCCTCTGCCTGATACGGATCCCAGGAAAAATGAGCTGTTGTACAATCTTCAATATGACAGTAATCATAAAGTAAACACCTATTTTGGCATGGAACTCGAAGCCAGCTTCACCCAGACGCCGGATGGTCTGGACGATTGGGAGCATCCCATCATCTTTGAATTCACAGGCGACGATGATTTCTGGCTGTATGTAAACGATGAGCTGGTACTTGACCTTGGCGGTATCCACAGCGCCGTGGAGGGCTCGGTCAACTTTGCGACAGGTGAAGTCATTGAAAACGGAATAACGAAGACGCTGCGGTCGGTTTTTGAGAACAATTTTAGAAATAGAAACAAGAATGCTACCGACGCTCAGGTCAATGCATTCCTGGATAAGTACTTTGAGGCTGGCGGAACTGTATTTAAGCCTTACTCGACCAATACCATGCGCATCTTCTACATGGAGCGGGGCGCGGGTGCATCCAACCTGCATATGCGCTTTAATCTGGCGTCTGTCAGACCGGGTACGGTCGAGCTTTCAAAGACTCTCTCTTTACCTGACAATGCGGGCAATGCCGAAGGCTTCGGGGAGTATGCATACCAGATATGGTATAAAGATGAGAATGATGACGAGCAGTGCATGCGTTATGATAATGATGTATTGACCGCAAAGGTCAAGTACAAGGGGACGGACACTCCGGTCAAATATCAATCCTCCCTGACCATAGGCGGTCAGACCTATGCAAATGTCTTCCTGCTAAAGCCCGGAGAGACGGCGGTCATAGAGCTGCCGGATAAAGATACTCAGTACAGAATAGTCGAGTGCGGTCTCAGGGATGAAGTCTACGAAAAAGTCAAAGTGAACGGTACAGAAATTACAGGAACGGCTGCCGGAACGAACTATAAGAATTATGATATCGGCTATATGGCTGCCAGAGCGCGCGCTGCCGCAAAGTTTGACAATATAGTCAAACCGGAAGCGTTCAGAGAGCTGTCCATCGAGAAGGTGCTGTATGATGAAAATGGCGAAAGAAGAATTACATATGAAGAAAATCAGACTCTCTTCAATTTCAGACTGTATCTCGGCACTGAGTACGAGACAGGCAGTCTGCAGCTGGCCAATATGCAGCCGTATCATGTAAAAGACAACAACGGAAACTATTGCAGGTGGGATGCGACACTGCCTACACCGGGATTTGTGTCTCTGGAAAAAACAAATTATTCGGATCTGACTGACGAAGAGAGGGAGAGTGCAACATTCCACACTTCCATATATGGTGCGATCTCGAAGATTCCTGTTGATTATACCGTTGTCGTGTCGAACCTCCTTGTAGGAACGCAATATATCGTGGAGGAGCGAAATAATGAGGTTCCGGACGGGTATTCGCTCAGACAATATGTCCTGTACCCGGATAAACCGGAAACGCAGGGAGAAGGGGGAACCGCTTTTACATCTCCTGAAAGAAAAAGCATAGAATCCGGGCATGACCCCTATGTGGAAGTACACAACCTGAAAGGGTTTGGCCTGCGTGTGAACAAAGTCTGGCCGGATGCGGACTATATGGCCTCGCGGGTACCGACCTATTTTGCCGTGTACCGGAATGACGGTGCACAGGAACATATCGTAGAAGGAACACTCCGCCAGCTGCCGTATAAGACAAAACCACAGACACTTTACTGGTATTTCGAGCACCTGCCGGTTTCCGGAACCACGCTTTCCGACTACGTCATCCGTGAGGTGAACGTTGAAAACGCTGTGGTCGATGACGACGGCTATGTGACGAATTATTCGAGCATGACGCCGATCGGACAGGACGGCGTGATTTCTCTGTACGGCACACTAAAGGGTGACAGCGTCGGGGAATCCATCAAGTACACTGTGCAGTATGAGACCGGAGAGCCGCCACAGGGTTCCAATGTCCGTGTAGATACTGTGACCAACGACCGGCCGGGACTTGAGATGATCAAGACAGGTCCGGATGGAAATCCTCTGCCCGGCGCGAGGTTCAGCTTCACATTGGAGGATGACAGCGGCACAACGCTTGGTCCTTTTACATCGGATGAAAACGGAAAAATCACGATTGCCTATCTGCGGAGAAATGTCAATTACATACTGAGGGAAACAAAGTCGCCGCAGAATTATCAGGGCCTTGCTCCGATGACGATATGCTGGAACAGCGATGGAACGGTATACGTTGATGGCTCGGACAGTGCGGGAAACAGTAACTATAAATTGACACAGATGTCAGGAGAGAATCCTCATCCGACCCTGCTGCTTGTGAACCGGCAATATACGTTCAAGGCGGTCAAGCAGGATGCGGATACAGAAGCTCCCCTGGGGGGCGCTGTATTTGCACTGCATAAACAGGTGACGAGCGGCGACGTATCCACCATCAATCCCGACCCGATTGTCGGGTATGAAAACCTGACGACGAACGATATGGGAGAACTTGTGCGGGAGATTTCTGGCCCTGCGCTGAACGCCCTGCCGCCCGGGACTTACGAGCTCAGAGAAAAAACAGCGCCCGGAGGATATAGCACGCTCTCAGGTCACATACGCTTTACGATCAGTGACATCGGCGTCATCAGCCTGACGGGAAACTACAATCCGGAAGGCGTCGAGATGACGGAAGATTCGGAGAGTTCTCCAATAGCCTATACACTGACGATTCCCAATACGCGGATGCCCTTTAAGCTGAAGAAAGTGGATGCTCTCGGAAGTCCGCTGGCGGGTGCGAAGTTCAAGTTGACGCATTATAATAATGGTTCATGGGAAGCGGTCGGAACAGACGCCGGAGTCATCGATCTGTCTTCGTTGACAGAGATCTCCCTCGAGGGTCTTACGGACGGGGAGCGCTATTGCCTGACGGAGACCAATTCTCCTGCCGGCTACATAATTCTGAACAGCGATGTCTACTTCAGGACAACCGGCGGCAGGATTGTTCTGACTGATGCCGATGGAAACACTGCAGCAAGCCCGGAGACCCTTTATCCCGAGATAGAGCTTGAAGACGAAGATACGACGATTGTGGTCGCCAATAACCCCGGCGCGGAACTCCCTGCAACCGGTGGATCGGGCAAGACGCCGTTTTATCTTGCAGGTCTCATGCTGATCGGCGCGGCGGGTCTATGCATTCTGTCGAGATTCCGTCGAAGGGCATAATAATTGCAGAGACGGCCGGGCGTGAACCGGCAGATGACATTGAAGCTGCTGTAAGATGGAGAAAAGTGATGAAAAAGATTCGGGTAGTCGCCGCAGTCATTCGTGATGGCGACAGGATATACGCCACGCAGCGTGGATATGGTGAATATAAAGATGGCTGGGAATTTCCGGGCGGCAAGATCGAGCCGGGAGAGACTCCGCAGGCGGCTCTCGTCCGTGAGATCAGAGAGGAACTGGCGGTCACTGTTGAAGTCGGGGAGCTCATCAGGACGATTGAATATGATTATCCTGACTTTCACCTGTCCATGGACTGTTTCTGGTGCCGGATCGTGAACGGCGAGCCGGCACTCAGAGAGCACGAGGCTGCCCGGTGGCTTGCGCCTTGGGAACTGGATTCGGTGGCCTGGCTGCCGGCGGATCTTGAGCTGCTTGCGGAAATAACATAAATTTGACCTGTCTGCGAGCCTTTATCGACTTATTTGTTTCCCTGCGTTCGTTTCGCCCCGTCAAAAGAATACTCGACGCCAAAGAGCAGCGCAATCAGCATGACCGGCAAAAGCGCTCTCCAGAAAAAGAACATGAGCAGAAGGAAGAGCGCTGTGGGCAGCGTTATGAGAGTATCCTCGCGTCTGGTTACTTTAAAGATCGTAAATCGGACGAAAAGGATGAGTGTTCGAATCAGTCTGCCGATGAGCCGCAGCAGAGTCGGAGCGGATTTCTCAGGCGCTGCCGCTCTGTCGGTGACATCCGTATACTCGCAGAGATCTGCATATACGGTCTGTTCCGGTCCTTTTATTTTGCCCTGGCGCTCCAGGATGACAAGGGCGTCCAGCAGATTTCCGCCGGCTTCATTCAGCGCAGCCTGGGCTTCCGCATAAGTTACATTTGCCTTCTTTCTGAGAAGATCAGCTTTTTCAATCATGTCCATAGCAATACCTCCATAAGGCGATTTCTTTGTTTTTCCGTCATCGATGTTTCTTTCGATGTAAGTACAGGATATCGCCATAAGATGAAAGTATCCTGAGAGAATAATTAAAAGAACATTAAAAAAGCCATCCGGACTGACTGATCCGAATGGCTTTTTCCAATTTTATGCAATCAGGAGGCATTGACCCAAAAGAGGACAAAGAGCAAAGCGGCGAGGGCGAGGGCCTGTATAATCAATTTGAACCGTCTCCGAGTGGATGTGACCTCGGGCTGTTCGCGTTTGGCGTCCCCGTCGGAAGGGATGAGCGTGAAGTGACCTGCGGTAAGGGACAGCGCATCCTGCCGGCAGACATGTATGCACCTGCCGCAGTTGATGCATTCGTGGTCGCCGACGTGGAGGACATCCATCCTGCAGTTCCGCACACAGGCGCCGCATCCGTTGCAGCGGTCCGCGTCAACATGCACGCTGATCAATGCGAGCTTGTTGAAAAGACCGTAGATCGCGCCGAGTGGGCAAATGAACCTGCAGAAAGCCCTGTAACAGAATATGCAGATAGTGAGGCAGGTGATCAGGATGACGAACTTGCGTGTGAACAGGATCTTCAGCATGGAGAAAAGGTTGTCGTTTTTCGGGTTCAGAAGGAGACCCACGGCGCCTTCCAGAGTGCCTGCCGGGCATATATACTTGCAGAAGCCCGGAACAGCTCTGTGGAACCGGAAGATATAAAAGAGCGGGATCGCCACGACGAAGATGATCAGGATCACGTATTTAAGGCAGGAGAGGGCGCGGGTAATCTTGCTCTTTCGGATCTTCGGGGTCGGGATTTTGTGCATCAGTTCCTGGATCAGACCGAAGGGGCACAGCCAGCCGCAGATCGTTCTGCCGAGCGTGAGTCCGAAAATCATGATGATGCCGAGGACATACCATCCGGCACGGTGACCGGAACTTGTGACCGCATTCTGGAGCGCCCCCAGAGGACATGCGCTGACAGCTCCCGGACATGAGTAACAGTTAAGTCCCGGGACGCAGACGGTTTTTATACTGCCGCGGTAGATTTCCCCATCGATAAAGCCTTTCAGATGGGCGTTGTAGAGAAGGGCACAGTAAAGTTGTATGAGCTTCCTTTTGGAAGGGCGGTGGCTCTGCCACCAGTTCGCTGTTTTATCCAAGACCGACACACTCCGTACAGATCATGATTGCTTTGTGAAAGACATCGCTAATACTTCCGTTATAAATTCCCAGGATGATGAAGCCCGCGGCTGCGAGCATCATGAGGAGCCATAATTTGAATGAACCGGGAGCCTCTTCATGTCCGCGCAGCGGTTTTCCGATTTCCGGAATGTCGCCGGACATTTCCCAGTCAAAGAGTTCTATGCTCCGGACCGGCTTTTCCGCATTCTCATCCCTGATGCCGCGTATAAGACCGAAGACGGTCATAACAAGGGAGAACAGGAAGAGCGGCAGGATGGGGATAAGGCTGTGTATGATTTTTTCCCTTGTATAGATTTGTTCTGATGTCTGCCCGGCCGCCTGTAAGGCGCTTCCGTCGAGATAAAGGCGGACGGCGGTAAGAACGAGCAGGGCTGCGATCAGTATGCACAGCAGCGATTGTATCAGCAGAAATAATTTTCGTTTCGTCATAAAGGGAGCTCCTCTTGCGCAATGACAGCGGAGGAGGCTATCATTTGCATATGATGTAGAAATTTATGGTTATTATACTATAAACTATTAAGAAAGAGGATAATATCTCTTTAAAAAAAGAATTGTCATAGAACAGGAATATGGTATCATATTGATACAAGGCAAAGACGCTGATGGAAATATCCGCGTCTCTGCCTTTTCTTTTTGGTGGCAGGACTATTGCGTGTTACCGGATCAGGAGCCGCCTTACTTTAGATATGGAGGAAATGATTATGGCAGCATTTGAACCGATAAAGTCCGGAATACCGGAAATGGACAAGGCTATCGACAATATCAGGCTCGGAGACAACGTGGTATTCAGAGTCTCTGACCTGTCAGAGTTCAGGCTTTTCGTCGATCCCTATATTGAGCAGGCGAAGAAAGATAAGCGAAATATCATCTATTTCAGATTTGCAAGTCACGAGCCTCTTGTCGCGGACTGCCCGGAGGTAAAAACAATTCCGATCGCGCTGTCACACCGGTTCGAAACTTTTACGGTCGAGATCCACAACGCGATCGAGAAAGAAGGGTACGACGCCTTCTATGTCTTCGACTGCCTCTCCGAGCTTCAGATCGCATGGGCGACAGACCTTATGATGGGCAACTTCTTTCGGGTCACCTGTCCGTTCCTTTTTATTCTCGATACGGTCGCTTTCTTTCCGATCATAAGAGGAAAGCATTCGTTCCACGCGGTCAATAAGATACTGAATACCACGCAGCTCTTTTTTGACGTGTATTCGGATAAAAAGAACGTGTATGTGAGGCCGGGAAAGGTCTGGAACCGCAATTCGGAGACCATGTTCCTGCCGCACATCTATAAAAAAGAGGAGGGGACTTTCCGGCCGATCCTCGACGGCGTGCAGTCCAGCCGCTTTTATCAGGTGCTGAGCAATTTCCAGCGTCCCGGTGAGGAACAGTACATTGATTTCTGGGACAAGTTCTTTAACACCGCGAAGCTGCGGTATGACAGCGGAATGGATGTGGAGGAGTCCTGCAACATGATGTGCAACATCATGATGACCCGGGACGAGAAGATGCGGCAGATGGTAAAGAAGCACTTTGAACCGGAAGACTATTTCAACGTGCGAAGTCATATGATCGGAACAGGTCTCATAGGCGGAAAAGCCTGCGGCATGCTGCTCGCAAGGGCGATTGTCCGGAATACGGCGCCTCATATAGATGAGGTCCTCGAGCCTCACGATTCGTTCTTTATCGGGTCGGATGTCTATTACACCTACATCGTGGACAATGAATTCTGGAACCTGCGCGTTCGCCAGAGGAGAGAGGAGGAGTATTTTTCCCTGGCAGATGAATTTGCAGAAAAGCTGCGGAACGGCGTCTTTTCGGAAGACCTGAAAACGCAGTTCCGGCACATCCTCGAGTATTATGGACAGGATCCGTTCATCGTCCGCTCAAGTAGTATTCTTGAGGACGGGTTCGGGAATGCATTTGCAGGCAAATATGAGTCGGTGTTCTGTGCAAATAGAGGCACGCTCGAAGAGCGCCTCGAGGAATTTGAAAATGCGATCAGGACCGTCTACGCAAGCACGATGGGGCTGTCCGCTCTGGATTACAGAAAACGCAGAGGCCTTCACAAGCGGGATGAGCAGATGGCGCTGCTGATCCAGCGCGTCTCGGGCTCCTACTACGGTCCGTACTATATGCCGTGCGCGGCGGGCGTGGGCTATTCCTACAGCCCTTACAAGTTCCTTTCGGGCATCGATCAGAAAGCGGGTATGCTGCGGCTTGTTATGGGACTCGGGACGTCCGCTGTCGACAGAACGATGGGGTCGTATCCGCGGCTCGTCAGTCTCGATATGCCTGAGAAGACTGCGGCCGTGACGGTCGCTGAGAAGCACCAGTTCTCGCAGCGGGCGGTCGAGGTCATGGACGTCGGCGCACACGTTCTGAAACGTCTGGACCTTCGGGATATTGAGCCGAAGCTGCCGAGATATCTCGCAAATACGCTTCTTGAGCATGATTATGAGGTGGAAGATAATCTCCGGCAGCGCGGAATATACCGCGACGTCAGATTTATTTCCTGCAGAGGTCTCGTTAAAAAGAAGGTCGTTATGACGCAGATGCAGCAGCTCATGCAGGTCATTCAGGACGAGTATGAGCATCCGGTCGATATTGAATTTACGCTGAATCTCTCTGAGAACGGCGAGTATTCCATCAACCTTCTGCAGTGCCGGCCGCTGCAGGTGTTCCGGGATGAGGGCGGCGTGACGATACCCGTCAATATCGGGAAGGAGAAGATCGTACTTGAAAGCTTCGATGCTTCCATGGGTCTTTCAAGAAGCACGCCCATTGACCTGATCGTCTATATCGATCCGGAGGCATACTACAAGATGCCCTATGCGCAGAAACCGGGGGTCGCCCATCTGATCGGGAAGGTGAACTGGGCTTTCAGAGGGAAGGGCAGACATATGATGCTGATCGTCCCCGGCCGTATCGGAACGTCGTCGCCGGAGCTGGGCGTGCCGACGACATTTGCCGACATCAGTGAATTCGAGGCAGTATGCGAGGTGGAGGAACAGAAAGCGGGATACAATCCGGAGCTGTCCTACGGGAGCCATATATTCCAGGACCTCGTGGAGGCGAATATTCTGTATACGGCTGTATTTGCAAATGAAAAAACGAAGGTATTCGCACCCGAACGGCTGGCAGGATGTGCAAATATCGCGTCGGAGTTCACCGATTCGGACAAGTATGCGGACATTTTTAAAGTGTATGATTTAAAGGAGGAGTGTACTCTGTACTACGATATTGAAAAGAACCATCTGCTGCTTGAGATGCCGTGATCGTTGTGAGGCTTCTTTGATGAAAAATCCTGCCCGGCAGTCAGCGATGGGGACGCTCGACGGACGCATCGAAATTGCAATAGATATTTCGCTCTGCTATAATGAACTAAGTGTCAGAGCATCTTGAATGACCAGAAAAACCCTCTTTTCAGACAGGAGAATCTCATGAGAAGTATCGTTGTAGTGTTCGCGGCGTGCGCGTTCATGATGGTGTTGATCGCCAATCTTCTTTTGAAACCGCAGGCAACAAAAAAGTTCCTCATCCTTGCGGGCGGAGTGGCCAATTTCCTTGGCTTTTTTCTGTACGGGTACGGCTATTCGATCGATGAAAAGACCACGCTGATGGCCACCCTCAAGACCGTTTTTGCCGTCTTCGGAATGTTCCTCGGGAAAGAATCGTTCGCCGATATGTCCAAGTTGAAGTTTTTCTCTTTCCTGCCCGTGAAGTTTTTCTTTTATATGGCGCAGATCCTGGCCCTCTATGTCACGGCAAGCGCCGCGATGACAGCGTTCGGCTCCGGTTTCATCAATCGCATCAGAGGTCTGCTCCTGCGCAGGGGCAAACTGAACATTTTTCCGTTCCTGAACGATCATACCCTGTATCTCGGGGGCGAGCTCTGCAACAAGGGAGAAAAGGTCCTCTTTATCTGCGACAAGAACACGACCAATGAGGAGCTTGAGAAGATCAGGGAAATGAGAGCGGTGTATACCTCGCACGAATCGGCTTCGGCGGCGTCCGAATTATTTCTGAAAACGATCGGTCTGGGCCGAAAAAGCCGGTCTGTCACCCTTTACGCCGTAGGGGATTCCGCGGCGGACAATATCGCTTACGCGCGGGCGTTCCGCAAATCCATGAAGAACCTTAAGGTGCCGGCTGCCGGAACGGAGCTGACGCTCTGTGCAAATGAATATTTTGACATATCCACCCTCATGAACACCGATACGCATTACGGATTTGAACAAGTCCGCATCTTTGAAGAGACCGCTCTTGCTGCCCGGATCATGATCACTTCGTGTCCGCCGTACAGGACCATTACCTTCGATGAAAACGCCTGTGCAAATGAAGATTTTCATGTGATGATCGTCGGATTCGGAAGCACAGGGCAGGCGGCCTTGAAGGCTCTGGTCATGCACGGGCAGTTTTACGGAAGCCATTTTTCCGCTATGATCTTCGATCCTTCAGGCAAAGATAAAAGAGGAGCCTTTACGATGATGTTCAAGGGTATGCTGGATCAGTACGACATTACATTTTCGGAAAAGGACGGGAGAAGCGAGGAGGCGTTTGCCTACCTTCGTCAGCATGCGAAGGATCTTCGGTACATTGTGATCGCGACCGGAGGAAAGACGGATTCGGAACTGGAATATTCCTATGCGAACCTGCTGCACTCGGTCAACCCTTCGGCGTATCTTGTTTCATGCCGTTCAAGTGAAGTGACAGAGATCCGCACGGAGACGGAAGGCATCGTCAGGAAGACCTGGCCGCTCTACAATCACGGCATCGTATCGGGAGATGCGCTGGACCGGCTGGCAATGGAGCTGAATCATCAATACTGCGGAGATAACGGGAAATCTGTCGAAGAGAACTGGATCGCCTGCGATTATTTCAGCCGCCTGAGCTCAGCGGCTTCCGCTGATTTTATTCCCGCATATCTTTATATGGCGGGAAGGACAAAAGAAGAGGCGGTAAAAAATGGCCTTGCGCTTACGGGAAAACAGGAAGAGGCGCTCTGCCGAACGGAACATGAGCGCTGGTGCGCGTTCCACTTTGCCCACCGCTATCGGACGATGACGGACGAAGAGTGGGCAGAGCGGGCGGAGATGTACCGCCGTGAGAAAGCGGAGAAAGGGTTCTCCGGCGTGAGGATCGGGAAGAACCGCCGGGACAGGACCCACGCCTGCCTTATCCCGTGGGAGATGCTGCCGGAGCTGGATCAGAGAGAGCGGGCCGTCACAGGGATCGACCCGCACTATCAGGAACTTGACCGCCAGACCATAGAGATGATCCCCGGATTTCTTAGCTGAAGGCGTTATTGATATTCCTTTTTGATCCAGGCCATCAGTGTTTCAAGTCCTTCCGTCGGAACACAGAAACGATCGCTGCTGGCCGCGATCTCCGCATAGACTTCCTCAAGGTCAAACCAGCGGACCTCGTCCACTTCGCTGGCCTGGAGCGTCAGCTTTGTAATATCCACCGGTTTTTTGTAGACGTAGACCCAGGGAATTTCGTTGTCGCGGAATATTTTCCCGTGAAACTCTGTTTCGAACTGTATGCGGAATTGACCGATATAGGACAGGTCGTCCGGTCCCGCGTCGATTCCGAGTTCCTCGCGCAGTTCCCGAAGGGCTGCCGGCAGCGGTTCCTCGCCGGCCGGGATATGACCGGCAGAGGAAGTGTCATACATGCCCGGGAAAGAGTCTTTATTCATAGTTCGCTTCTGCAGGAGGATATCATAACCTCCTGCTTTTTTTCTGATGATCCATATATGGGCTGTGCGGTGCAGAATACCCTCGCTGTGGGCGAGCTCGCGGGTTACAGTTTCACCTGTCGGATAACCATATTCATCACAGATATCAAAGAATTCCATACATTAGTCCCCTTAACATTTTCCGGCGAGTGCGTGCCCCCATTTCCCGGCGGAGCGGTCGTCTCTTCTGTGTCCTCCGGCAGGAAAAAGGCCGTATGCCTATCATATCACAAAATGCGGCCGCGGACTGCCCTGGAAGGCATTTGAATGAAAATGCACGAATGAAGAGCCCTCTGCGAAAAATCCGCTGACAAATGGTCCGCTATGTCACGTCGGTTACTTGCGGGGCGCTATCTGCAATGCTATATTGATTTGAGAAAAAAGGCTGCGGCATGCTATGAACGGGAGGAAAGAATGAGACTTAGTTTTCTTGAGACGACCGAAGAAAGACGGAAGGAAATGGAGTATGCGATAAGGCGCGGTGAGGACGATCACGATATCAAGTTCACTGTCATTGAGAAGGATCACTGCGAAGCGGTCCTTCAAGTGAAACCTGAGTTCATCAATCTCTATGACATGATCTACGGCGGTTACCTGTTCAATCTCATGGATATCACGGCAGGCGTTGCAAATATATGCGGCGGCGGTCTCGGACCAACGGTCTCCGGCAATATCGAGTTCATCACCGGGACAAAGGGCGTGAAGACGCTTCGCTGCGTCGGAATCGTGAGACGGTCCGGCAGGACCTTTTCCTATATCGATACGGAAGTGTACGGGGAGGACGGACGGCTGCTCTCAAAGGGGTCGTTCATCTACTATAACAGACCGTGAGGGACTTTTAACGCGGGGCTCCTTACGATCATCGGCGGAAGCTGTCAGAACGGCTGCCAAATGATAACAGGGAAAATGATAAATCCGAAAATAATCTCAATTGTCAAGGTAAAGAAGACTTTGCCGAAGTAAACCTGTGGTAATGAGAAAAAATAGTTGAAATATGGTTTTCATATGACTATTATTCGTATATATGTATGCCGGGTGAAAAAACCGGATATGTATAAAAATCGGGCGAAGAGCCTCAGAAATATTATAGAAAGGAAGATTGAACAATGAGAGCAATAGGCAACATTTTATGGTTTATTTTTGGCGGTTTTGTCAGCGGAGCGGCCTGGATTCTTGCGGGTCTGTGCTCATGCGTGACGATCATCGGAATACCGTTCGGCCTTCAGTGCTTTAAGTTCGCGGAGCTTTCCTTCTTCCCGTTCGGGAAAGATATTGTTTACAGCAACAGTGCGGCGTCCTTCATAGTGAATGTTATCTGGTTCCTTCTTTTTGGATGGTGGATGGGAATGATCAACTTCTTCTTCGGACTGCTGTGGTGTCTGACAATCATCGGTATTCCGTTCGGGAAGCAGTTCTTTAAGTTCGCGAAGCTTTCATTTGCACCGTTCGGCGCAACTGTGATCTACAAGTAAAGCGGAGATTTGAAATGAGAAAAATATTACTTACCAGAAGCACGGGAAAAATTACAGACATTATTCCGATCGCCATTCTTTTGTCATTTGTAATGATGGTCCTGGGAGACCTGGTATCATCGGTATTTCTGGCGGTGTATTTTCGTGCCGTGCATATCACGGCGGCTGATTTGGATAACGCAGCCATGTTCCTCCTGAGATATCTGTCTTTTGGCGGCATATGGATCGTGTTTATCCTGTTTGCGGTCATTTTCAAGAATAACCGGCCTATGCTGCGGACACTTGCCTTCAGGAAGGATGGAGTCAATCTTCGCGGGGCGGTCATTGGCCTTCTGCTCGGGGTTTGTGCAAATGGTCTCTGCGTCCTCATATCCTGTCTGAACGGCGATATCGTGCTTCACTATAACGGCTTTGAGCCGGGCCCCTTCTTTCTGTTTTTCCTGGCGATAACGATCCAGTCAGGTGCGGAAGAGCTGATCGATCGCTGTTATGTGTACCAAAAACTGCGCAGAGGCTATAAGCAGGCGTGGATCGCAATCGTGGCAAATGCAGTCATTTTTGCACTAATGCACATTCTTAATCCGGGTGTTACGGCTGTTGCTATTTCACAAATTGTGATTGTCGGTATTCTCTTTTCGCTTTTTGTGTATTATTATGGTAGTCTCTGGGCAGCAATCATGATGCATATGGGATGGAATTTTACGCAGAGTATAATCTGCGGTCTTCCCAACAGCGGTATCGTTTCTGAGTATTCTCTCTTTAAACTGGACGCGGCGTCCGCGAGAGACGGCCTTTTTTACAGTGTGAACTTCGGCGTGGAGGGCAGCATCGGTGCAGTCGTTGTGCTGGCGATCCTCTGTGTGATTGTCTTCGCGCTGCGGCATAAAGCCGGGGAGAAAGAGGATATCTGGAAAGAAATGGAGATGGAGCTGGCCAAGAAAGAAGCGCAAAAGGGAGGCGTTGAAGCGTGAAATCTTTGAAAATTCTGGTATCGGCTATTCTGGCAGGTTTCTGTATCGGTCTGGGCGGCATGCTGTTCCTTGCAATGGACAATAAAGTGATCGGCGCGTCGCTGTTTTCGACGGGGTTGTTCATCATCTGTACGAAAGGATATCACCTCTTTACCGGCAAGGTCTGCTATGCATTTCAGAACGACAGGGCGTATGCCCTGATGCTGCCGGTCATCTGGATCGGCAATCTCATCGGAACGGCCGGCGTGGCGTTCATTATCCGGCTGTCACGTGCGGCGTCGATGGCGGAGAAGGCGGCGGCAATCTGCGAGGTCAAGGCCAATGACAGTTTTCTGAGCCTTTTCCTGCTCGGAATCCTGTGCAACATTTTCATTTTCATCGCGGTCGATGGATTTAGGAGCAACCAGCACGAGCTGGCCAAGTACGTTGCGATCTTTCTCGGCGTCGTCGGATTTATCCTCTGCGGCGCGGAGCACTGTGTGGCGGATATGTTCTACTATCACGTGGCCGGCGCCTGGTCGGTCGATATGCTGATCAGACTTCTTGTCATCACCGCGGGAAATGTGGTCGGCGGAATTGTTTCAGAGAGGCTTCGGGCGTACGTTGCATAAGAACCGTTCCCGAATAAGTCTCCGTAAAAACTGAAAAGACATGAAAAGAGGCTGCCGCTGTCTGATGCGGCGGCCTTTTTGGTTGGACCGTTGTTGGTTTTGACCGGCGTTGGTTTTGACCGGCTTTGACCGTTGTTGGTTTTGAACGATTTTGACGCTGGCTTTAAACGGTTTTGTCGAGATAACTTTGGCGCATGTACATCCCGACGGGAAATACTTCTATGTCTGATCTCGTGGCTTTAATTTCCTCTGCCAGATTGCGGCTGCATGACGCGCAGAGGACGGGGAGACCGCTTGCGGCGCTGACCTCACTGGCGAAAGCGTGGCCATCCAGAACATCCTGTACAGTCGTCTCGCGGATAAAGTGGCTGTTGGAGACGAGTCCGGATACGGAAAGGCCGGTCGTATGCTCGATGGCCGCTATTTCCGCAAGATTTTTTTCCACAGTGTCGGTGCCCGGCCGGTTCCGGTTGACGATATAGAGCATGCGATATTCACCTTTGAAATGCCGGCGGAACTGGTTGAGGATCATTGCGCCTGTATGGTTGCCGCCGGTGTCCATGATGACAAGACAGTCCGGATCTTCAATAGGTGCCAGAATGGCGGGGTCGAGTGTCTGCAGTTCGGAGCCGTTCTGGCCGCGATAGGGATCGGAGTAGACACGGATCCCGGCCGTTTCCATGACATCCGTCAGCTCTCTGCTGCGGAAATACGGGTTCTCAACGTCCAGGTCGCAGAGCGCAAGGGAGCGGCGGCCGACACTGTCCGCAGCAATCAGACCGTCTTTCTGTGCCGGCGCGTCCTGCAGCGCCTTATCTTTAAGCTCCGCGAGCGCATACGCCAGCGACACGGAGAATTCTGTCTTTCCGCTTCCGAAGTGGCCGGTCACAAGGATGATCCTCGGACCTTCCACGATATCTTTTAAAAATTTGGTCATTCTGTTTTCCTCTGTGAATACGTTTTTAGGGGCTGTGGGATGGGGGCGCGCGCCGTTATGCGGGGCAGACGGTATTTGCAACTGTCAATTATATAGTGGGATCGCCCGGTGAGACAGCAACGCTTTGTAGTGTAGTGGTACCGCCCAATGCGACAACAACGCTTTGTAGTGTAGTGGTTCTGTCCAATGCGACAGCCTCCGGTCTTCCGTTGTGCTACTATTATGTGTTGGCAGAAGTCTTCTGTCAAGATTATTGCGGAACGAAGAAGGGCGTGGTGCGGCGGTTGTTTTTATTTGCTAAAAGCTGCCGGTCGTTATAATATAGAAGGGAAGTATATGCTTCGCCGTTTTCGATACGGAAAGAAACGTATATGCCGCACATGCTCAGAAGAGATCAAGGGAGTTCAAAGGAGAAACATGAGTACCAGAAAGTTCAAGCCGGCCCTGCGGTTCCTTGGAACAGGGAATGCTTTTTCGAAGCACCCGAATAATGCATACTTTATGCCGGATGAGGAGACAATCGTATTTATTGATATGGACGCAAGAAATCTGGCGCGGGCACAGAATGTGATCAGACGGAAGATGCCGAAGAGGATATATGTCCTGGTCACACATTTGCATAATGATCACGTCAGCGGCATTCCGACGCTCGCGGAGTGGCTGCATTTCAGATGCCGGGAGTATACGGACAGCCTGTATATCTGCGCGCCTGAAAAGATGCTGGTGATCCTTGCAAGAGAGCTCTTTGAGCACAGAAACATCAGTGACAATATGGTCGCGCTCGTCACGGCGGAGTCGATCTGCCGCGAAGAGAAGAACGATAAGTGGCTGCTCATGGTGATTCCGACAGAGCATGTCGGCTACCATTTTGAAAAATTGTGTTTCGGCTACCTTCTGTCCATCGGATATCTGAGGGTCCTCTACAGCGGAGATACCAGAACGCTTGAGCCGTTCCTTAACGTGTCGTGCGATGAATTCTACTGCGACATGTCAGATTACGGCGGAGCGGACCGGCCGCATCTTTTCTGGGACGAGGACAAGGATGCGCTGATCAGAAAATCGCAGGACTGTGATGTCTATCTGATGCATATGGGCAAGGAGACGCGGGAGAGGCTTGCGGAAGAAATCTCTGCGTCGGGCCTTATGATCGCGAGGGCGTGAGGCGCCCGGACAGGCGCTTGCTTGTTTGGCTTTATCGCCGGCAACCCTTTGCCGGCAGGCGTGGGCTGCTGACGAAAATTCTACCTGCAGTTTATTGACCTTTCGCATAGTTTGTGATTTAATATGCATGAGTTCATGCTCACAAGGACCAGGGCTTGTACTGGTTTCGACGGGGGTTTTGAAGTCGAGGAAGCCATCCGTGGCCCGGACCACGTTAAAACCGGATCTTAAATTTAAACGCAGACAACGAGTTTGCAGTAGCTGCCTAAGTGCAGCCGTCGGCCCGGTCGTACCCGTACCTCCGGTAACCGGCGTCATGATTACGGGAAACGATGCAGGCAAAGCTTTGAGTCTGTAGGCGTATAATGAAGCTACTGAGCCCGGGAGGACGCTGCTCGCCGCCTGGGTGAGGGAATGTAAAAGGAGTGGCTGTGATGGGAGATGCTTCGAGGGAGAGGCTTTCGGACGCGGGTTCGATTCCCGCCAGGTCCAGCTGAGGGGACGATAATCGAATCGTGCCCCTCACTATTTTTTTGCTCATTTACAGCCTGATCAGCCAGATCAGCGAAGTCATGCCGGAGACCGTCTCCGCCTCCGTCAGTGAAATTGTAGAATATCACGATATACTCATCGTAGACATAGATGACCCTGACAAAGACCTCAATCAGGTGCTTTGCGAAATCCATATTCTTGGCGTTTCCATCCCGCATGGATTCAAGATAGAAGCGGATTTCGTCAGCATCGTAAGAGGTCTTTTTTATCTGCGCTTTGACGATCTCGGCGCGGATCCTGTCCTTCTCCGCCTCCAGTTCTGTGAGACGGTCCTTTGTCGTAGGCGTGAAGATTCCCGCCTCGATCGCCGCCATGATATTAGATATCTTCTTCTGAGTGTCCTTCAGAGATTTCTCCATGCCCTTGATAACAGGATCCTCAGCTTCCTCTTCCTGGATGCGTAATACCCGATTGATGAGATAATCAATGACCTCATCTGTGAGGACATCATGCTGAGTGATGCGGATGATTGCTTCCTCGAGCTCTGACTGCCGGAAAGTTTCCATATCACACCCATTGCGCAGGTTTTTCCTTCCGGAGCACTTATAGTAGTGATGGACATCTCCGTGCCGGCCGTGTCCGCTCTCTCCTATCATCGGGCTTTTGCATTTTCCGCAGAACAGCTTTCCGGTCAGAAGGTATTCAACAGAATCTTTTCTTCTCCGTTTTGATTTCCCTTTAGCATTCATCGATAATTTCCTCTGTGCTTCCTCGAACAGCTCATCGCTGATCAGTCTCTCATGAAAATTCGGGATCCGGATATCTCCGTAGACATAGAGACCTGTGTACTTGATATTGCGGAGCATCTTATAGACGGTCTTCGGCAGAAGCTCCGCGCCGGCAGCGGTCCTGATGCCACGTCGAGAGAAGTCCTCACAGATCATGGCAGCAGTCTCACCGCACACATATCTTTCGAAGATCTCAGCGAGGTAAGGAGCTCTGTCCGGATCGGGAGTGTAATGCCGGTCTTTGACCAGATACCCGAAGCAGGGATTCGCATTGATCATCTTCCCGGACAGGATACTCTCCCGCATCCCGCGGCTGACCTTCTGTGCGAGCTCCGCGCTGTAGTATTCTGCGAGCCCTTCCATGAGGCTCTCCAGGATGATGCCTTCCGGTCCATCCGGGATGTGCTCCATAGCATAATGAACATGCACACCGCACCTTTTGAGCCGGGCTTTGCTGATAGCAAGCTCCTCACGGTTCCTTCCCAGTCGGTCGATCTTCCAGACGATGACACAGTCGAACATCTTCTTCTGCGCGTCTCTCATGAGCTTCTGGAAGGCGGCCCGGCCTTCGAAGTCCTTGCCGCTGATATGTTCATCGATATAGGTATCTATGATGTCGATGCCCTTCTGATCAGCGTAAGCCTTGCAGTCTCTGAGCTGTCCTTCGATGCTCTTATAAGTCTGGTTGGGCCCGGCCGAGAACCGGGCATAGATGACTCCGTTCATAACTTCCTCCCAAAAATCAATTGTTAATCATGGAAGGATACGGTATAATCATAGCGTGAGCAGGATATATACCGTATCCGGAAAGAGCCATTCCCACGGCAAATGGGGACGGCTCTTTTTTTGTTGCGCCGGCGCAATTTTCAGATTTAATCATAAATGCTCCGACGATGACCGATATCGATCACCAGAATTACGAGCCTGTTATCCTCAATTTCCGCCAGGATGCGGTAGTCGCCGACGCGATAGCGCCACTGGCCGGACCGGTTTGAGGTCAGTCCCTTCCCATGGATACGGGGGTCATCGCAGCCGACAAGGTTCTTGTCGATCCAAGCCTTTATCAGCTTGCGGACGGATGGATCCAGCTTGCGGATACACTTCCTTGCCCTTTCCGTGTACTCGACTTCGTAACTCATTCGAACTCCTTCCACACTTCATCGTGAGAATATGTCTTCAATGTCCCGGCTTCTTTTTCCTGTTCGTACTCAGAAAAAAGCTGCAAGTCCATCTCGTGTTCGATGCGGTCAAACAGTGCGAGTTTAAAAGTATCCGCGAGGGACAGGTTCTGCAGCTTGGCGTAGCTTTCTGCCAGCTGTTCTTCTTCTTTTGTCATAGTGATTGATAATCCCATAATTTCTCCTTTCCGTTATCAAATATAATGAAACCGTTATCTTATCTCAACTCACCGAGTTGGGCATTTCTGGTCCAAAGCGGGCATTTTCCGCTCGCTTTTGTACATTTAAGTAAGAAAAATTGCACTTAATGCGAAAATTGAGCATTTTAGTTCAAAAAACGACACTTTTTTGTACTTAAACGCTGCGAAAACGCAGCGGGCGACCAACTCGCCGAGTTGGCATTTTACAAATATCCTGTCATTCAGCATTCATTCTGGCACGTTCCGCCAGATCGAAACTGTACTGGTAAGGATCAATACCCACACTGAGAAGGAAAAGGTCCCTCTCCCGGTATTTCTTCTCCAGTTTCTTTAGTTTTCTTTTAATTGCCAAATGTTCTTTTCGGTACTTTTCCAGCTTTTTCTGCAACTCTTCCTCCGAAATCCTTCTTACAACAACGAATCCGCTGGCAGGCTCAACGCATTCCTTCGGCGCTTTTTCTTCTGCTGATTCCTTTGATTCTTCGGAGGCTTGTGCAATATTCAGGAGCTTTACAATGCGCAGGTTTGGATAGAAAGAGATCAGATGATTGTCATGGAATACCGGCTTGTCCCCATATTTGCCGGCGTACATTTTGAGAGCGCCTGTCAGGAATTCTTCCGATACATCCAGTTCTTCCGACAACTGATATAATGACTGGCATCCGGCATTATAAGCATTAATGAGGGCAAGAAAAGTCACCTGCCTTTTGTATGCCCTTCGTCTCGCCCTAAGCTCCTGGAGCCGGTTCAGCGGCATGCTCTGGTCAAGGATGTTGCCGCAGGTCGAGTAGCCGTGCTCCAGCTCTTCCAGAAGGGTCTCAGCTTTCTGGCGATCCGTCGGAAGATCTTGCCGGATGGCGATGCGGTGTCCTTTAATTCTCCCGTCATTCATCCGGAGGGGCTTTTCCTTAACGATATATCCTCTGCCGTCTGCCTCTATCAGCAATTCTTCATAAGTCATTATCCAATCCTCAATCAGAAGTTATCATCATCCATGATATCGTTGTCAAATTGTTGATCTTCATCGTCATACGGGATATCGGTTCTTTGATGAGCAGCGTCTGCCAGATATAAATCATTCGTTGCTTCAGCCTGTTTTGGTGCATCTACCAGGTTAAAAGTATCTTTGATCCAATCCGTGCAGGCCCGGAGCTGCTCCGGCGAGAGGTTCATCACAGCGGTGGCAAGCCTGCGGCGGATCTCTCCGGACTCTTCATGCATGGACTTGTTAATGAGATCCATAAGCTCATCGTCCTTTGGAATTTCCACACGCATCTCGCCTTCTCCGGTTCTTAACCAGACCTCGTTGACATGGAAGGTATCGCAAATAATCTTAATCACCGGATCAGTAGGCTCGTTCCTTCCCATTTCATAAGTGGCAACTGTGTTGCGCTTTACACCTATGCGGTCTGCAAATGCTTGTTGTGTTAAATTCAATTCATTTCGGAGTGCTTTCAATCTATCTTTCAAATTATCACATCCTTCTTCGGTTCTAATTCTAATCGAATTTAATTCCGATTTGATTCTGAAATGTTTCCTTAATTCGCATTTTATATCCTCTGAGAACAATCGTCAATAAAAGAATGTCGCAAAATCAACAAAACAAACACAAATCCAATACGGAGGTGAGACCATGACAGACATGGAAATGAAAAATAAAAGACCGTCCACCCTCACCGAGGAAGAGCGGACGGAGACGGAGAAGCTCATTGAAGCCTACAACCTGATTCCTGCAGACAGCGTAGGACGTCTGATTGCAGTTGCCTACATCGAAGGCGTGGCAGCGGGAAGCTCAGCCCAGCCAAAGGGAACGGCATGAAAGAAATAAGAATATGTCCGCTGTGCGGTATGCCGTACAACGAAGCTCCGGCCTTATCAAGGCATGAGGGCGTAGG
>JAZRKZ010000291.1:0-3798 GCA_045646565.1 Lachnospiraceae bacterium | reverse complement strand
CTGCCAAGCTTGAAGCCGAGAAGAGAGCCGCTGAAATTGTAGCGCAGGAGAAAGCTGAAGCAGAAGCAAGGATCGAAGCTGTGCGCGAAGCACAGAGGCAGATTGAAGAGGATTTAAGAAGACAGGCTGAGATCGAGGCTCAGAGACAGGCTGAAGAAGAGGCTCGCAGACAGGCCGAAGAAGAGGCTCGCAGACAGGCCGAAGAAGAAGCTCGCAGACAGGCCGAAGAAGAGGCTCGCAGACAGGCTGAAGAAGAAGCTCGCAGACAGGCCGAAGAAGAAGCTCGCAGACAGGCTGAAGAAGAAGCCAACGCTACTCAGACCATCAACGGAACAGTAACATCTGTTAACGGAAATACCCTTCAGGTCCGTGCAGAAGGCTGCAATATCACAGTCCTGATCGACAACGCTGAGAAAAATGTTGTAGATTCAATCCAGGAGGGCGATGCAATCACAGTAGTGATCAAAGGCCAGATGACAGAGAACGGCTGGAACGCCATCAAAGTCACAGATACTGTATGCCACGAAGCGTAAATTCCTTTCACACAGGATCTTAGCGCCAAACGAATAAGAAGACCCGCTCCGTATACAACGGACAGGAAGATAAAAAGAACCGGGAATCGCAATCAGGCGAGTTCCCGGTTCTTGGCTTCCACGATCATATGAGCTTCAGCTGCCTCCGCCAAAGTCCACCTGACCAATCCGTGAACTTAGCATAATTCAGCATCTCCTTGATCAATATGATATATGCAGGAGGCTGTGAGACAAAAGCTCCTTCTTACATTTTGCTCTTGCCCGATACAACCGGAATAAGAATCTGGAGCCGGAACCACCCCTCCTTTTCACTAACATACAGGGATCCGTCGTGTGCATTTGCAATGCTCTCCATACTGCACAGCCCATAGCCATGATTCTCCCGGTCGTCCTTGGTGGTCTCTGGGAGTCCCGTATCCGGAGAGATCTGACGGGTCGTCCCGTCGAAGCGGTTCTCTACAAGAAGCCGAAGAAAATTCCTGTGCCGCTCGATATACAGCCGTATCTGCCGCTGTCCCGGATCCGGCAGCTCACGGACCGCTTCAATCGCATTGTCCAGTGCATTTCCCAGAAGAGAACAGATTTCCACAGTGGAGAGAAAGTCCATCGCACTTCCGTCGGCAATCACATGCAGGGTGATCTTCTGCTTTTCACACAGAAGACTCTTTTCCATGAGAATGGTATCCACGACCGGATTGCCGGTCCGGTTCTGATGCTCATAAATCCGGATCTCCTCCTCCATCTCATCGAGCATCGACCTCTTCGCTTCCTCCGTGATGCCACTTTTCAGATAGGCGATCTGATGCTTCAGATCGTGGTATTTCTGATTCACCAGGTCAATCGTGTCCTTGGAGATCTGGTAGTGCAGGAGCTGCTCATCCAGCACCTTTTGAAGATTTGCAGCCTCCTTGCGGGATTGAAGGTCCTGAAGTACCATATGATAACCAAAGAGAAGCGCGGCGCCTCCCAGATCTGTCAATGTACGGATAGTAAATATCTCCATCGTGAAATGGCTGCTGAAAGGTGAATTTTTAAGGACATAACTGATGTTACTGAGCAAATAGGTCCCAAGCGCGATCAGCACCGCGTTCCGAAAATCCCTGTCGGTGATGACCAGCGTTCTCTCCCGGCCCCCATACCGTTTCTCCAACATCAAAAAAATATAAAAAGTGATAGTGTGAACGACCACGAGAAGGACCAGGTTGAACCACATCCGAAGCGGAATCCCAAGGGCGGTAAGGCTATAGTAAAACAGCTGCCACTCCAGTGAAGCGGCAAACTCTCCCATGATATAGGCCCGAACAGTGTAATAGCCACAGTGGGTCCTGTCCATTTCACAGCAGCTGCCGATCATCACGTAGATCAGAAACACTTCCACGGCAACGCATATAGGAAACAAATGCTGCGGAATACGATAAGTAAAGAGCATAAAAAGAAACTGGACCACCCAGACAAGGGCAAAGACCGCGTACCGAAAGCGCGATCGTCTCTGTCTGTTCATATGAATGAACAGCAGTGCGCTAAGGCCATAGGTCAGAGAATAATAAATACCCGGTGTCTCGGTCAGATCCAGTTTCGGTATCTGCATTTCATTCCTTTCGTGTTTTCTTACACTGCTTTTTCATCGCCGGCAGCTTCGCCGCTTCCGATAAAATCCGTTATCTGCACATATACTCATTGAGCGCATCCATGAACGCCTTTTTCCGGTTGTTGCCCAGCCGGATCCTGTCTTTGCCCATGCATATGTCAAGGCCTTCCACGCCATCCACATAGGCAAGGTTGACCAGTATCCCCTTATTGCATCGGAAGAAGCCCTCCGGCGTCAGTCTCTGCTCCGCTTCCCGGAAAATGCCACGGGTCTCGATATCACCCTCCAGCGTGTGATAGGTGAGGTCATGATCTCTCACCTCCACATAGCGGATGCTTCGGACGCGGATCTTCTGCCGTCCTCCCCGGACATTCAGCATCAGGAACTGGTCGTTTCGCGTGTTTCTGTAAATCAGAGCCCGCTTCATCGTTTCTGAAAAAGAGGCATAGTCCACCGGCTTGACAAGGTAGTCGAGCGCTCCGACACGATAGCCGCGGATGGCATACTGCGTCGAGTTGGTGACGAAAATGATTCCCACATCCGCATCCCGATTTCGTATCTCCTCGGCAGCACTCATGCCGCTAAGGAGCGGGAGTTCAATATCCATCAGCAGAAAATCATAATCCGCCCTGTAATTCTCGACGATCTCATCCCCGTCCCTGAATTCCGCGATTTCAAAATGGCAGGCGTTTTCCTCTTCAAATCTCCGAAGAAGTTCTTTGATCCGCGCAAGACTTGTTCTGTCATCTTCAATCACTGCAACCCGAATCACTAATGCTCTCCCTTCATTCATCATTATTGTAACTCCATATCCGATTTTTCCGCAATCCCGACAATCGGATTCCTATCACTTCATACTGTCGTCCGTCTGCTTCCCTGCCTCCTGCAGGACGATCTGCGAACCGCTCTCCACAAAAACTTCACTGCCGAAAGCCTGTACATATCCACAGACATCGCAAGCCGTTACAATAAGCCGCTCTCCGTCCCACTGAATCTCCACTGAAGCTCCATCCATTCCCACCGGCAGGACACAATTCAGATTTCTGAAATACCCAAGCTGCGGCGTGAGGACAAAGGACAAGTTTTCTTCCCGCCTGATGTCAAGTCCGACAAAATAACGGCTGAGCAAATAAACGGGGCTGGCCGCCCATGCATGACACAGGCTCTTGCCGAATCTGTCTCCGTACATATCGTACTGCGCAGTCCCCGTCACCGACGGATCGAACTCTTCCCAGAATGTGACCGCGCCGCGCTCGAGCATGCCTCCCCAGTAAGCCCGTATGCTGCCCAGCACCTTCCGGTATTCCCTCTGGCCGCACAGAGCGTCCAGGGCGTAAAACTGAAAATACGGCGTGGAGATCGGCGGCACGGCGTCGTTATAAAGCACATTTTTGAGTATCCCGTCAATCTGATGCTGATCCGCGTTTCCGGTCCGAAGAGCCAGTATATTGCTCTGACGGCTGACATGGTTTTTTCCCGAAACGAAGCTGTCAATAAAAGCTCCCATCTCCTCCGACCAGTAATACTGCCGGATCTTTGCTTTCAGGGCTCGTTCATTTGCCGCATAGCGCTCCACATCCTCCGTCTTATGAAGCAGGGATGCAATTCGTGCCGCTGCGTTCCAGACAGCGGACAGCAGCATCTGCTCGCCGGCACAGGAAGTCGGAGGCCAAGCGG
>JAZRKZ010000290.1:0-2373 GCA_045646565.1 Lachnospiraceae bacterium | reverse complement strand
GAACCGTTCGGCAGACTCAACGAAGCCTTCCGGACGGCTGGTACCGTTCAGTATGTTGCGCAGGCAGGTGATTTTTCAGGCAAGGGATTTGCGTTTAACGGAGCGATGCAGATCCTGCGTCAGATCCTGAGCTATGAGTATCTCTGGCAGAATATCCGTGTGCTCGGCGGCGCCTACGGCTGTTCCGGCAGCATGAGACGGACCGGCTGCGCGGTATTCACATCCTTCAGAGATCCGCACCTCAAACGGACGCTTGACGTCTACGCCGGAATTCCGGAGTTCCTTGAGAACTTCGAGGCTTCCGAGAAGGAAATGACAAAGTATATCATCGGCACGATCAGCGGACTTGACATTCCGTTCACCCCGTCCCTCTTCGGCAGCGTCAGCATGAGAGCCTACCTTACCGGCATCACGCAGGAGATGCGCCAGAAGATGCGCGACGAGATCCTCGCCGCGAGCGCGGAGGATATCCGCGCCCTCGCCCCGGCAGTCAGAGCGTGCCTTGACGACGGTCTGATCTGTGTCGTCGGCAGCGAGACGGGAATCGAGAAGTATCAGGATCTCTTTGAGTCGGTCGAGACGCTCATTTAAGCAGAAAGCAGGTAACACATGTACAAATCCGGATACGCGGTCATCGTTGGCCGTCCGAACGTCGGGAAATCCACCCTCATGAATCATCTGATCGGTCAGAAAATCGCTATCACCAGCAACCGTCCCCAGACGACCAGAGGGAAAATAG
The DNA here is from genome assembly GCA_045646565.1 of Lachnospiraceae bacterium. Lineage (GTDB taxonomy): Bacteria > Bacillota > Clostridia > Lachnospirales > Lachnospiraceae > Chordicoccus. The sequence goes on along the minus strand of JAZRKZ010000290.1, from coordinate 1,634 downwards.
AGACAGTATTTACAAATGAACGCGGCCAGATCATCTTTCTTGACACTCCGGGCATGATCCGCAAGGCGGACAACAAGCTCGGCGAGTATCTGATCGATGTGTCCAACAAGACGATCGGCGACGCAGACGTTGTCCTCTGGCTGATCGAGCCCTCCACCTATATCGGCAAGGGCGATCAGATGATCGCCGAGAAACTGACGAAAAGCGGAAAGCCGGTCATTCTGATCATCAACAAAGTAGATACGATCGACAAGAAGAAGGTCGCCGAGATCATTGAGACCTGGAAGCCGGTCTGCCGTTTTAAGGATATCATCGCGGTTTCGGCGCTCAGGGCGGTCAACATGGACGAGGTCATAAACAGCATCATGAGGGAGCTGCCCGAGGGTCCGCAGTACTATGACGAGGAAATCGTCACGCAGGAGAACATGAGGGACATCGCGGCTGAGATCATCCGGGAGAAAGCTCTTCGGGCCCTCAATGAGGAGGTCCCGCACGGTATAGCCGTAGTGATCGAATCGTTCAAGGAGCGTTCGGAGGATCTGACGGCGATCGAGGCCAGCATCATCACCGAAAAGGAAAGCCACAAGGGGATCATCATCGGCCGGGGAGGTTCCATGCTGAAGAAGATCGGAACGGATGCGAGAAGAGATATCGAGGAGATGACCGGCACCAGAGTCTTCCTCAAGCTTTTCGTCAAGGTGAGAAAGAACTGGAGGGACAGCGAGAGCGACCTGCGCGATTACGGCTACGACAGAAAGAAGCTTTAAGTACCGCAAAAGAGGATAGTCCATGGACGCAGTAGAAGTGACAGGCGTTGTGCTCATCGCGCAGCCGATCGGAGAATTTGATAAGCGCCTCGTCATCCTGACAAGGGAGAGGGGGAAGATCACGGCATTTGCACGCGGCGTGCGGAGGCAGAACAGCCCGCTGCTTGCAGCCGCCAATCCGTTCGTGTTCGGCCGCTTCTCCGTGTATGAGGGGAGGAACGCGTACACCCTGCGGCAGGTGGAGGTCGCGAATTACTTTACGGAACTTGCCGCCTGTCAGCCCGGCGTCTACTACGGTTTCTATTTCCTTGAGCTGGCCGGCTACTACGGCCACGAAGGCCTTCCCGCGGAGGGAATGGTGAATCTTGTCTACGTCGCGCTCAGGGCGATTCTCAGAGGAAATGTGCCGCCAGACCTCATGCGGCGCGTCTATGAGTGCAGGATGCTGGCGGAGAACGGTGAGTTCGCGCTGCCCGGGGAGGGAATGGATCCGGACGCAAGGTATGCACTTCAATATGCGTCATCCTGCAAAGTGACTGAGCTTTTCACGTTCACCTTAAGCCCCGGGGCGGAGAGGGATTTTACAAAGTACGTGAAGATGTGTATGTCGCGGTGCGTCGACAGGAAGTTCCGCTCGCTCATGATGATCGAGTAGGGACAGCGGTTTTTTCGTCCGAAACGCAGGCATTCCGTCCGAAAGACCCGCCATATCCATGGGACGTTCAGTAAATACAAATAAAACTTTACAGAGCTTAGGGTATTTTAGTATAATACATAAGATTGTCGAGGTAATCTCAGCAGCGGGGACGAGTCTCCCCTGAGATAAAGGCTTGGCTGCGCAATGCTCCATAAGAGCGTTTGTATGCA
>JAZRKZ010000289.1:0-3234 GCA_045646565.1 Lachnospiraceae bacterium | reverse complement strand
CCGACTTCTGGGCGGCCGGGAAGTTATATTGATCAATAAAGAGACAGGCTTCGGAAGAAGTTCCAGCATAGTCTCAGGCATGGTGGACCCAATGGCGTGGATCCCTTTCTTATCCTTATAAAAGTGCCGCGCAAGACGCAGACCCGCAGGTCCGTCCGCGACGACTATACAGCCGATGCCCTTCCCTTCCAGTGCGGAAGTGCTCTCGCCGGCAGCGCCGGCGACGCGGCTTGAGGCGTCTCCGATGACGCTCAGAATGCCGCCTTTGGGATTGAAACCGCCCATGTTCAGATAGGCGAGCTCTTCGTCGCTCAGATTGTCCAGGACCGGATCTTCGAAGAGAGACCTGGTATAGTCGATGACTTCGGTCTCGCAGGCGCTGAGATCCATCCGGATCAGGGGCAGCCCATCACTCGTGACGGGATCAACGGATCCGTTAAATGTACCGCCTGAAGCGGGATCGACGGATTCGGAAAGCGTCCCCTCAAATGCGGGCTTCCCGGAGCCTTCCATCACATCCCCTGAAACGCTCCTTTCCTCCATCTTTCCGGCCAGGCAATGCTTTACCCGGCGCACGACGAATTCCTCTTCCAGATCCAGTGCCGCGACGACGGCGGTGTCTGCGCTGCTTGTTCCCAGATGGACGAGATAGCGGCCTGCTTCGAGCACATAGGAGGCGCGCGCCTCATCGAAGCTGCTCATATCGCGCAGGTCCCAGGAGATGGTGACAGTTCCGCTCTCGCCCGGCGCAAGAGGGGCTGTCTTGGCGAAGCCGGCGAGGGACTTGGGGGCTTTCTCTATTTTGCCGGCGGGAGAGGAGAGGTAGGCCTGCAGGACCTCTCTGCCCCGGAAGCCGCCGATGTTCTTCACGCGCGCAGCGAGCTGCACGACGGGTCCGGAGGCCGTGATCTCTGTGAACTCATGAGTGAATTCCGTGTAGGAGAGGCCATAGCCGAAGGGAAAGGCGGGTTTTGTGCAGGCTTTGTCAAAATAGCGATATCCGACGAAAATGCCCTCCGAATAGAGCGTGTCATCTCTTTCGCCAAAACTCTCGATGCCGTAGTCCTTATAGGGTGCCCAGGTCGGGGTAAGCTTGCCGGAAGGGCAGAGCTTCCCGAGAAGGAGGCCGGCCAGCGCGAGTCCGGTCTCTACGCCGAGCTGGGAGAGGACCAGAATATTGCCGACCTCCATTACTTCGGAGAGATCCACCGGGCCGCCGGCGTTAATGACGAGCATAAAGCGCTCGTACCTGCTGTTGAGCTCGAGGATGTCGCGCACTTCCGTGTCAGTGAGGCGGTAGTCGCCCTTGACGTCCAGGCGGTCATTCCCTTCGCCGGAGCTGCGGCCGACCACATAGATGGCGGACACCGCTCCCGAAGGCAGCGATCGTCCCGGGGGTCTCAAGAGGGAAAGAGCCGTCTTTTTTCAGTAAGACGGTACATTCTCCCAGGTGGCTGCGCAGCCGTTTGATGTTCTTTATTTCGTGAGGCCTGACTTTGCTCATCGTATCCTCCTTTTCAAGATGACGGTACGGAACGTGCATATCTCATTTCAGTATAATACACGGCTGAGCGCGCTTCCATGGGATATTCTTTCTGCATAAAGCTTTAAACGTGTTGGCTGTCCGAGGCCTTTCCCGGGTCACGGGCGCCCAATGAGGTATCGAAGATACGCCGCCGCCTCCTCCTGCCGCGAACTGTTGGATACAACGCCGAGATAGAGATCTCCGTCAAAGCCGGCGTCACGGAACAGCGGAAGAGAAGAAACGGCAATCGAATTGGGGACCGTTTCCGTGATGATCTGCTCTTCCTCCGCGTTTCCGAGCAGATAATCCACGGAATTGTCGGAGAGGATGACCTCGTTCTCTGTCAGAAACGAAGAGAGCTCATTCGGAAGCGAGGACAGCGCCAGCAGATAGCCCTGCCGTGAGAAAATATCGTAAGCTTCCCGATTCATCAGCACGAGGTCCAGCTTTCCGGCGCTGATCGCGCCGCTGAGTTTCACCTTGGAAGCATAGGCATATTCGTGGTTGAGAGTGTCGGCGTCCTCCGACAGATACAGATCGCGGTAGAGATAGACTTCCTGCCTGCGCGCGTCGAAGCCTGCTTCGGCCAAAAAGTCCTCCGTCAGGCTCTTCTCAACATTTTCACCGAAGGAAGCGTTGATCACAGCCAGATACAGTACGGGCTTTTTCTGCGTCAACTGCCGGTAAAGGATCGAACCGAGCACGAGAAGGGCCAGCAGGATCAGGAGGATCGTCCATTTATGATAAGTAAAAATATGCTCGGCTTTTTCGGCCGGGCTCATCGCTTGAAAAGCCGCCTTATGGGCGGCTTTTTCCTTTTCAGACAACTTGACCATCAGGCATTTTCCTCCGGGTATTCTTCCGTTCCGTCCTCCATATAATCCTCCGGCGTGCCGGAAACGGAGATCAGGAGGCTGTTGAGGATCCAGGCGCTGACCATGGCGCACAGCCCCTCGCCGAATATGATCAGCGGTGTGAACACCGCGACCACGGCAAAGAACATGGCAAAGTGGACAGCGAAGACCAGGATCGTCGCGAAGAGATAGTGCGTGCCGATCAAAAAAGCGTTTTTGAGCATGGCCGCGTTGGTGTTGTGCACGCTGGCGAGAAGGGGAAAGACATATAAAAGCACGATCACATAAAGGACCGACGCCGCGATCACGAGCGCCAGGATCAGCGTCCAGATCACCGCCATGGCACCCGTTGAACTCTTGCGCAGATGATAGAGGATATATCCGTCAGCGCCCAGGAACAGGCCCGCGCCCAGAAGAATCAGCCAAAGCTGCGTCGCCTGCTTGAAATTCTCTTTGAAAGAACGAAAGAACATTGTCGCCGCATGGGACTCCTCATCGCGGATGACCTTCAGGCTCGCATAGTAAAGAGCTGTCGTGGAGGCGCCAATGGTGAAAATGGGCAGAGAACAGATGAACCAGAGTATATTCAGAAGACAACTGCAGCTCAGCTTCATCAGAAGCTGGCTGAACCTGCTCTCGTAAGAAAAAAATCTCATGTCGAAAGTCCTTTCAAGTCAGTCTTTGATCCGGTCTATGAACCGGTCCATTAGCCGGTCTTAAACCGATCTGTGATCCGGTCTTTGATCCAAAATCAATCCAGCCGGGTCGAATCGCGGTAGATCAGTTCCGTTTCGGTGTGGACCACGCGGGAGTCCAGCGAGGGCTCACGTCTGCGGGTAATAAGCAGCTGCATGG
>JAZRKZ010000288.1:0-5788 GCA_045646565.1 Lachnospiraceae bacterium | reverse complement strand
TCTCCATCCCCCGGCAGCGGGAGTGTGTATCTTTATTCCATCGAAGGATAGCAGCTTATTTCGCGACCGGCGCCAGCTTCATCAGAGCTGCGTCGACGCCGCCGGTGTTGGCGTCATTCATTCTGATGTGGACGCTCTCGTTGATCAGTACGAGCGCGGTTCCGTCGTCATAGGGATATACAAACGCTTCAACATCATTAAAGTCTGTGATATAGGCCGTTGTTACACAGTTCAGATAATGCTCCAGAGCTTTCTGGAAGTCTTTGTCCCCGATTGCCTGCATGATCTTCTTCGAATCTGTATCCGTCCCGCTTCCAAACTCTGTCTTCAGCGCTTCAAAAAGGTCATCCCAGTCATCCCAGCAGGAATCCACTTCTTTCCACTGTCCGTCGATCTGGACGATACTCCATGCATGACCTCCGGCTGTCTGCTTGTCACTGCCGGCCATACCGCACAGGAAAGCTGTTTCAAGTCCGGCCTGCTGACAGAGATACACATAGGCCAGAGAATAGCCGTCGCATACACAGGTGTTTTTTGCGCCTCTGCTGTTGGCTACAAGGGCGCCGTAAGCTGTATGGGCAAGATCGTTTCTGATACCAAGTTCAGCAACTTCATCGTCATAGATGACCATATCGATCAGCTTGTCATGAATCGCATCCGCCTTAGCCGCGTCGCTGCCCTTCAGGTCGATATCGCTGAGGAATGCCGCCGCCGCGTCGTTAAAGGCTTTCATGTCCTTCTCATAGTCTGTATAGGGATCCGTGAAGCCGATGTAAAGGATGTACTGTCCGTTCGCAGCCGCATAGCCGGTCCCGAGATAATTGTCCTCGCCGCCGTACAGCCAGAACAGTTCCGGATGATCATAAAGGAGGGCGTAATAGGCCGTTGAAAAAGTATCCTTATAGTAATTATCATCCGGCGGCGCCGTAAGAGTTAACGCAGCGATATTATTTGTATCTGTCGGATCCTCCGAAAGCATGTAGATCGTGTCATAGATTTCTTTCTGCTCGCTGTTCAGTTTCTCATAATAGTAGAAAGATTTCGCATTATTTACGAGAAGGCTGTCAATACCCGGCTTATAGGCCCGCATTGCGCGGTCCATCTCTTCTCCTTCTTCTTCCGACAGTTCTTCCGCCTCCGGCGCATTAAGGTCAACGATGAGGTCGCCTGTCGGTCTGCCGTGCTGGGCCATGAATGTGGATACTTTTTCTGCAAATGCAGCATCCGCAGTCCCTACCGCCACCGACTCATCGGCGGGCGCTTCCGCTTCCGATGACGCCGCAGCCTCCGCCACAGATTCGACCGCTGTCTCTTCCACCTTCGAATCCGTCGACGCCGCTGACGGCGCGGCACTTCCGCCGCAGCCTGTCATTAGAGACATCGCCATCGCAACGGACAACAGACCTGTTAAAATTTTCTTCTTCATGTTTTCTCTCCTTCCAAATATTCTCCATACTGTTCAACAGGTTACACAGTCGATTCCATCTCTAATAATTATAGTATACTTCTTTCTTTTTATCAGCAGTTATCTGCTTTTTATTGCGGCACCAAAGCCGGTCCATGTGCCCGTCAGACGGCGAAGCGGACGTCATGCCGCTTTACCCTGCAAGTCCGGGATCGTCCAACAGATCGCTGTCCTCCGTCCCGGACAGCGTTATGACAGCTGCGGCGTCCTCATACACAAGATAGTATTGCCGGCGCACGAACTCCTGCTCATCTGCGCGGAAACGGAAGGTCCCTTTTTTCACATTTGTCCCTCCGATTTTCACATCCTCTGTCTCCGCCGTCACATCGCTGTATTCTGTACGGCAGAAAACTTCGTAAGAGCGGAAAAGGCTCTCCGAAAACTCCTCCGCAGCCTCCGCATAGTCCTGCCCTTCGCACGGATAGAGACGTATATCGATCATGGTATCGTAGTCCTCATCGACAGCTGCGAAAATATAGATGGGCAGATTCCGAAGAAGCAGCTCATCTGCCGGCTTTCCGTTGTAGGCGGTGAGTTCATCGTCGTTGTAGAAATGCCAGCCTTCCGGCAGACGCCATTCCATTCCGAGCGTTTCGTTCGTGTAGCGGTCTTCCGCGTACGATCCGGCGTATTTTGCGGCGTAGGCAGCGCGCTCACGGCCCACATCCCCGGCATCCTGCCGCATATATGTATACGTGTCCTCCCCTTCTTCTTCCTTTATAATGAGCGCAGCTTCCTGACTGCCCTCCTCTCCTTTCACCGGATCAAGGAAACATCGGAAGGAAATGACGTTGAGATTAAAGTCCAAAGGCTCTTTTCCCATCCGGAATTCTGTCTCTCCGTAACCGGCCGTAAGCAGCCGACCCTTTGCAAATCCGCTCATCTCCCTGCCTGCCGCTGACTCCCCGCTGCCCAGGTAATCGCAGACTGCCTGCGCTCTCGCAGCGGTAAAGGACTGACCGTCTTCCTTGAGGTCGCACCTTGCATAGATTCCGATCTCAATTCCCGAAACATTTTCATAAGAGGAAAGAACGCCCGCATAGGCTTTCGCGATCTTATCAATGTTCTTCTTTCCCTCATCGGACAGTTCCGCTTTTCCATAAGAGAACACATTCGACCACCGCGTATACACGGTCCCGTATTCATCGCAGACAGTTCCGGAGATCCCCTCGAACGTATTCTTAAGCGCTGCCGCAATGTCGTCGCGGCGCTTCGCCGTAGTCTTTATATCTCCCTGCGCGAGATCCTTTAGCCGGTCGTTTGTCATGTTAAAGATCAGGCTGTCATTTGCATAGTCTGACAGACTGCAGCTGACGGCGTGAAGCATGTCGCCCTCCATCTCCATCAGAACGAATATGGCTGTGCCGGATCCGTCCATACCGCTGAGCACGTGCCCGCTGTAATCTGAGAACATGTAGTCGGACAGGGAGCCGATCGCAGTCGTCTGCGCCGCCAAAAGATCCTCCCCCGCGCTATAAATATTGCTGTAGGCCATAAGGTCTTCTCTTGTTGTCTCTCCGCATGAGATCGTGTCGTCGCCGACCGTAAATCTGACACGTCTTGAAACGCTGCCGGAATCCTCGTCGAACCGGTATGCATATACGATGCACGCACTGAGCGGAAGCTCGACATCCGTCGGATTTACGGCGCGCACGCTTATGTGTGCGGTCCTGAAAGCGAGGTCGAACTCCGGACTGACACAGCCTGAAGGAATCCTGCTGTTTTCCGTATCGACATTCGCCCTGTAGCCTTTTCGGATCAGGTCCCCCACCGGACTCCAAAGCGGACTGCCGAGCTTCTTCCCCGCAAGTACGAGCTCCTCGGAGAAAGTACTGCTCTCAAGCAGCTTATAGCGGTATTCATCCTCGGACCACAGGCTGAGCATATCGTGCTGGTACATCATCTTAACGTCACCGGCCGGAAGGGTCAGACAGGAATCGGAATACCAGTACCGGTCATAGGAGAATTCTTCCCCGTACTCATCCGTAACGGAAAAACTTCCGTCCTCCCCGAACGTAAACTGCATCGAAACGTTAGAATCATAATATGTGCTGATCGTACCGCTGCCGTCTCCGTTCAGTTTGAGCGGAGAAAAGTGCCAGTCCGAAAGCCTCTGCTGCCCGTTCCCCCCGGAAAATCCCTCGCAGGCAGACTTCATATCCCCCTCGAACGTCGAGGGAACATAGGTGGCCTTTGCCTTTTCGTGCGTGAGCGTGAGCTCATAGCCGTTCCAGGAAAATCCGTAATCTGTCTCGACAATGTCCACCGCGTCCACATCTTCGGTATAATAGGCTGCATCGGTCACTTCTCCTGTAAAGCCGACGGCAAGCGTCTTTCCCTTCGTGTCATACAGCATCCGAAACTCCAGCGTGTTCCCGAAATCCTGCGAGCCGTCTTCGAGCTCATATTCTGCCTGCAGATAGTAATAATCGTCAAAACGGATCCGGAAGACCTCCTTTTCCTTCCCTCTGACGGTGTCGTGGAACACCATGCCTTCCGGAAAAGCTTTGACACGGACAGTTTCCGCGCCGCTGCCGCAAGGAGCCGGGACCTCAAGTAAAGGCGCTTCCCCTTCTGTGCTCTGCAGGATCCATGAACCGACGAACATTCTGGGATTGAAAGCCGTCGCGTCGTACTCCTCCGTGGGCTTTCCCTCCGAACCTTCCGGAATGATGTCGTTTTCCATGATATTTTCGATCCTGGAAGGCAGCATGTCTTTCACGATCGCATCCTTTCCGCCCGCACATCCGCTCAGCAGGAGAAGAGGAACAGAGAGTGCCAGTGATGTCAAAAATATATGTCTTTTCATTCTGCTGCCTCCTTCCATTCAAATCCCCTCGAGACGGCGAAGCGTTCCGCCTCAGACCCGCTCCTGCCATGAAGGATCGGAGCGCTTTCATCTTCGGGATAGATCGCCTGCGGGTGAATATAGGTGACCGAGCTTCCGATATAAATATCCGTGATATTCTCGCAGCGGTAGATCGCATGTCTCCCGATCTTCTTTACGCCGCCCGGTACTCTGAACTCTCCGTCAAGTCCCTGCGGCACATTGATCAGCGTCTCGCCCGGACCATCAAGCAGGCAGCCGCCTTCGCTGCTGTAGGCACGGTTCCCGCCGTCCACCGCGTATCCGGACGTATAGAAATCATTGAACGCGTCCTCCGCGATCTTCGTCAGTTTTTTGCCTATCACCAGCTCATCGCAGAAGAGATGCGAGTCTCCGTGACTTGAAAAGACGGTCTTTCCAATCGATTTGAGACCCGCCGGCAGTTCTATATGCCTGAAGCCGTAGACCAGATCCGTGGACTCCTCGCAGCGCCGATGTACGGATTCAAAAGCTGAATCTCCGAGCGACGTGACCGTAGACGGCAGGATCAGCGCGTCGGTCACAAGCGACGACCACGCAAAGGCGTTATCCCCGATCGTTTCCAGGCCTTCATTCATCTCCACCGCGGTGATCTTCGAATCATAGAACGCATACGCCCCGACATCCTGCATATCAGAGGAAAATCTTACCGTAAAATCATCCGCCGTCACGTCGATCGTGCCGGAGGTGTCGATGAGTTCTGCATTTGCAAATGCATACCTGCCGATCGCCTCACACCCGTCCGGCACCTCATACGCATAATGACTGGTCCGTCCGTCCTTCTCTATCGTCAACGCCGCAGAGTCCGTATTCGCCCGGGTCGGGAATTTCACGAGCACTTTGCCGTCCTTTGTGAACAGCACGCCGTCTTTGGTCATAAAATGCGGATTTTTCTCCGCGATGACAAAGCTGCCGATGCCCGCTTCCGAATAGGTGCCGCCGAACGCCCTGGCCCCGAACGTTTCCAGATTATCCGGAAGGCGGAACTCCTCGATCTTTATGGATATGTCCGCAAAAGCGCCGTCGTTGATGCGGGTGACAGAATCCGGGATCTCCACATTCTTCAGGTAATCCGTCGAATACTTTCCGAGATTGACCACCTCGGCCGTATCGTCCTCATACGACCAGAGATTGAACGTACGGCTGTTCTCATCCGTATATACGGCGTTCTGCCCGTCTCCGATCTCTGTCACCGGCACGCCCTTCACCCTGCCCGGGATCGAAATGCTGCTGCCGCTGCCCTTATAGGAGGTGAAGACCGCGTGATCGTCATATACCCTGAAACTGTAGAAGCCGTTCAGCGCGGGAACAGTCTCGTTCGTATAGCTCCTCCTGTCCCATTCCCCGGGGTCCAGCGTGACGCAGTCAAGGCCGTTCTTTACTGCAAATGTCTCCGCCGCCGACCCCTCGCTGCAATAAATCGTCAGTTCATAGACATACAAGTCGGATCGTAGCCA
>JAZRKZ010000287.1:0-7896 GCA_045646565.1 Lachnospiraceae bacterium | reverse complement strand
GTTCTTCGTCTTGTCGTCCGTCAGTTTTTTTGTGATCTCCGCAGCGCCAAGTCCGAGAGCCTTGGCCAGCGCATTGATCGTCGGACCGACATAATCGCTGTCGGAATTGACGACCTTGCAGTCCAGGATGACATTGTATGTCTTTTCCGAAGTGGCCAGGACCGTGCCGTTCCGGTCGAGGATATCTCCTCTCTTGTAGGCAAGGACTTCCGAAGAGTACCCCGACTGCGACTGGGCCAGCACCTGCTTGGTATATCGTTCGCCGCTCACGGCGTTGATATAGGAAATGCGTATAAGAAGACATAGCAAAACCAGCACGACCGCCACGAACAGTCCTGCCAGTTTCCGCTTCAGTGTTGCACTCTGTTTTCTGTATTTTATACTGCCCGCGGATCTTTTCCGCCGGGGTCTCTTTTCGCTCAAGATTACCTGCTATCCTTATCCGGCACGTCAGTATATTGGTGGACGTACCCGTCACTTGCGCTATTATACCACACAATTTGATTTTTATCCGCATACTTCATATGTAATTTGTTAATTGCTACATCGCGGACGTGATCCCAGTCGATATTATTTGTGATATTTTCATAGCGCGCGTCATTTTCACGCCTCAATTCTGTAAGTTGTGTTTCCAGTTTGGCGTTGGACCGGTTCAGCAATGTGACGCTTTCCTTAAGCTGGAGGAACTTTACGCACATCAAAACCGTCGCAATGCACATAAGCGCAAGGAAAATAACGTAGCCGGCGTTGACGATGCTCCGCTCCGCTTTCCTTGCCCGACGCTTCGTTCCCGCACGACCTGCCGTCCTGTCATTATAAAGGTAACCAAACGAATTTTGGCCGCTGTGAGCGGCCTTCATCTGTTGTCTCCGGGCTTCAGGTCTCATACTCATACGATCACACCTTTCTTTCAAAGACGCGCAGTTTGGCGCTCTTCGCCCTGGAATTTATCTCCATTTCCTCCGCGGACGGAAGAATCGGCTTTCTTGTAATCACTCTGCCTTTCGGCTTGTTCCCGCATACACAGACCGGGAAATCGGGCGGACAGGTACATGGATTCTCATTCCTGCGGAACGCCGTCTTGACGATCCGGTCCTCGAGGGAATGAAACGTGATCACACAGATCCTGCCGCCGTCATTCAGAAGGTCGATCATGGCATCCAGACTATCCGACAGCGCGCTGAGCTCTCCGTTCAGCTCAATGCGCAGCGCCTGGAAAGTCCGCTTTGCGGGATGTCCTCCTGTTTTCTGGAACTTCATCGGGATGGAAGCTTTTATGATCGAGACGAGCTCCCCAGTTGTCTCGATTTTGTCTCGGCTTCGCGCCTCCACGATGTGTTTCGCAATATTTGCTGCAAATCGCTCTTCTCCGTAATCCCTGATGATCCGCGCAAGTTCGCGTTCATCCGCGCCGTTCACGATGTCTGCCGCCGTCCGTGTCTCCCTGCGGTCCATGCGCATATCGAGATGTGCGTCTGCCATGTAGGAAAAGCCGCGTTCCGCAGTATCCAGCTGATGGGAAGATACCCCAAGATCAAGAAGTATACCGTCACAAGTGTCAAAGCCCTGCCGATGCAGTATCTCCGGCATCTCGCTGTAATTGCCGCGCACGATCCTGACCTTATTCCCATAGGGAGCCAGTTTCTGTGTTGCCGCCGCAATCGCCGCGTCGTCCCGGTCAATACCGATCAGGGTGCCGGTGTCAGAAAGTCTCTCGCAGATCTCTTTCGAATGGCCCGCTCCGCCCAGTGTTCCGTCTACGTAGACGCCGCCGCTGCGGATATACAGAGAATCCACCGCTTCATCAAGCAGCACCGATGTGTGTTTGAAATCCATTTTATCCTCCCTGGAAATGACGTCCTGCCCTTATGTACCGGATCTCCCACCGTGTGTTACGGCTGTCTTTCCGATACCGGCATACCATTCCCCGCATATCCACTGATTCTCCGCGTACTGTGCTGTCGCGCATTTCCCTTCCTGCGCGTCAGCCGGTCGCCCGCTTGCTCCCCACGGGTTCCATAAGCTTCCGCAGATCATCAGAATGTAATGCCAAGCTCCGTTGCCATAGCAGCCATTTCTTCCGGAGAACCAAATGCACTCATCTTCTGCCACTCAGCCGCATCCCAGACTTCGAAATAATCATCAGAGCCAACAATCACAACATCCTTTTTCAGGTTGGCCTTCTCCCTCTGCTCCTGACCAATCAAAATCCTTCCCTGCTGGTCAAGCGCGACCTCCCTTGTGTTGGACAGAATATAGCGCTTAATGAACATTCCTTTCTTATCGGTGCTGCTGATGCCTGATAAGGATCTGGTGTGTTCGCGGTAAGCAGACTCCGGATAGACGGACAGGCAATTGGAAAAAGCCGTGACAATGCACAGAGTTTCCCCGTGAATCTCATCCCTGTACTTGGATGGGATCATCATCCTCCCTTTCGCGTCTATTGTGTGCTTATACTCACCGTCAAACAATCCTGATCTCCCATTTCGTGGGAAATCTTGTATTTAATCTCCCACTTTCTACCACCTTGATTCCAATTTTACAGCACATTAACCGAAAAATCAACCACCGAGTGTTAAAAGAAGGCAGCCCGGTCCTCTGCCGGGCTAAATATTGTGGCATCAAAAAAGACCGGTGCAAAATCTTGTGATTTCGCACCAGTCAATTCTAAAATCCGTATTTAATTCGTATATCTTAATTATGGGTTGTACCACTTTGCGCCACTCTGGCCGCTTTTTTTGCGTCCGAAGATGATCCAGACAAGACACACGGTAAAAATAGCACATGAAAGAGCCATGGAGACCGGGATCCCGGTTCCCGGAATGAGCAGCTGGTCCGTCCGGAGCGGCTCGATGAGGAACCGGCCAAGTCCGTAACCGGCAAGATACCACAGGAAGAGCTCGCCTTTAAACTTCGTTCTGTTCCGCAGGAGGAACAGCATGATGAGAACGCCGATATTCCATACACTCTCATAAAGAAAAGTGGGATGTACCTGAATGAACTGCTCGCCGTCTATGACCACAGCGTGATCCCACATTTTCTGTGTGATCTCGTGCTGCCGAACCGCAGATACAGGCAGCTGCATGGCAAAAAGATTGTTCGTGTAATCTCCGAAAGCCTCTCTGTTAAAGAAGTTGCCCCATCTGCCCACGATCTGGCCGATCGGAACGCTCATCGCGATCGTGTCCAGAATCGTTCCGAACGGGATCTTCTTGATTTTCGACAGGATCCAGATCGTCGTGACGCCTGCAATAATGCCGCCGTAGATCGCAAGACCGCCCTCGCGTATGTTGAATACGGAAATGGGGTCGTCCTTATAAGAACTCCATGAAAACACGACATAGTAAATTCGGGCTCCGATAATTCCGAAGATCATCGTGAAGATGCCGATATCAATGTAGTCATCGCTCTTCTGCCCGGTCACATCCGCCCTCTTCGTCGCGATATAGATGCCGATCATCATGCCGATCGCAATCACGATGCCGTAATAGGCGATCGCAAAATTACCGATCATGATGTTCTTTCCGACATGTTCAAGATGAATGCCCAGATTGGGAAAATTAATTGTATAGTTCATGTTTAGGCCGATATTTATACGTTAAATCTGAACAGGATAACATCGCCGTCACGGACAATGTATTCTTTTCCTTCGATGCGGATAAGGCCCTTGTCTCTTGCTGCGGTGTAAGAACCCGCATCGAGAAGTTCCTTATAATTAATAACTTCTGCTTTGATGAAACCGCGCTCAAAATCCGAATGGATCTTGCCGGCCGCCTTCGGCGCCTTGCAGCCGATCGGGATCGTCCATGCGCGCGTCTCATCCTCGCCGGTCGTCAGGTAGCTCATGAGACCGAGCAGCCTGTAGCTGGCCGCGATCAGCTTTTCAAGACCGGACTTTTCGATACCGAGGTCCGCAAGGAACTCCTGCTTCTCCTCGTCATCGAGTTCGGCAATCTCCTGCTCGATCTGGGCGGAGATAACAAATACTTCCGAGCCGCGCTCTCCGGCAATTTTCCGCACAGCCCTTACATACGCATTGGACTCGCCGTCGTCCGCGAGGTCGGCGTCAGAGACATTTGCAGCGTAAATGACCGGCTTGTCCGTCAGAAGGTCAAGGGATGCTTTGAACTTATTCTGATCTTCGTTGCCGAAATCCACCGTGATCGCAAGCTCGCCGTTCTCAAGCCGCTTCTTCAGCTCCTGAAGGACCGCCAGCTCTCTGGCCGCGTTCTTATCAGCCCCGGACTTCGCGGATCTCGATGTCTTGGCGATACGTCTCTCCAGCACTTCGATATCGGCAAAGATCAGCTCCAGTTCGATCGTCTCAATATCCCGTACCGGATCGACCGCACCGTCCACATGAATGACATTGTCGTCGTCAAAGCAGCGGACGACATGGACGATGGCGTCGCATTCGCGGATATTTGCAAGGAACTGATTGCCAAGGCCCTCGCCCTTTGACGCGCCCTTGACGAGACCCGCAATATCGACGAACTCGATCGTCGCCGGGGTGACCTTTCTCGACTTGCTGAACTCCGCAAGAAGCGTGAGCCGCTCATCCGGCACCGGGACGATACCGATGTTAGGGTCGATCGTGCAGAACGGATAGTTGGCGGATTCCGCTCCGGCACGGGTCAGTGAGTTGAACAGTGTGCTTTTGCCTACATTCGGGAGGCCGACGATACCTAACTTCATTTTTTGCTTTTTTCCTCCTAAAGTGCCTTTATACATACGGAGCCCAAGGCTCCTTTTCCTCTGAAACGCCCGAAAACAACATCCTAGATTGTACTACAACACAGGATTCAATTCAATCCTCTTTCATCTCATATCATAAGCCGAAGGAACTGCATTTGCAGCCGGAATCTTCTTGACGCACTGCCGTCATGTGGAATAATGTATTAGGAAGGAAATCTGTATTTTGGATTTCGCTGATCCCGGTAAGGATAGGACAACATTTTCATGAACACGGAAAAAGGAGGTGCCCGTATGGCATATAAAGCGGCGGTGATCACTGTCAGTGACAAAGGCGCAAGGGGAGAACGAACAGACACCAGCGGTCCGGCCATCTGCGACATGCTGAAGGAAGCCGGTTATGAGGTGATCTATACGAACCTGATTCCGGACGAGATGGATCAGATTCGGGCGGAACTCATAAAGTGCGCGGATGAACTGGGCTGCGCGCTGGTCACGACCACCGGAGGCACAGGCTTCTCACCGAGAGATGTGACGCCGGAAGCCACCCTTGCGGTCATCGAGAGACTCACTCCGGGCATCCCGGAGGTGATGCGCGCGGAGAGTATGAAAATTACGCCTCACGGCTGCCTCTCGAGAGAGACGGCAGGAATCCGTGGGAAGACACTCATTATCAATCTGCCAGGCAGTGAAAAGGCGGTACGTGAAAATCTGGCGGCAGTCATCAGACCGGTCCGGCACGGTATCGACATGCTCTGCTCCGCAGGTTCAGCAGACTGCGCAGCTCATCACCATAAAAGACACGATCATTCAGACCGTCCCGCCCCCATCCCATCCCTCGATGAATGGATGCGGGAGGCAAAGAAAGATCCGGATGCCGGGAAAGTCGGAATGTATCTGACGCACTGCGGAGTGGTCAGAGAAACTGCTCGTTCAAAGGTCCGTTACGGGGATGCGGATGCACCGGCTGTCAGAGGTATGCTGTTTTCCTATGATAAAGACAAACTGAACGCCGCAATAGAGGAGACACGAAAGCTTGAAGGCATCTATTTCGTCCGTGTCTGGCTGGGTACCGGTCGCCTTTCCGTCGGTGACGATATCATGCGAGTCCTGATCGGCGGCGATATCCGTCCCCATGTGATCGATGCGCTGCAGTATCTGGTCGGGAAAATCAAGCGGGAATGTGTGACGGAACAGGAATTGAACGATTAAGAAACTGAATGATAAAAAATAGACGCATCCGGATGGCCAGAAGCTGTCCTGATGCGTCTTTCATACTATTTTTTGTCATTTAACGTAAACACCGCAATGCTGTAGCCGGGCAGTGTCAGCACGCCCTGCTCATATGTGATATCCTCCTCACTGGTATTCAGCACCGCAGCCAGCGCAAGAGAGCTTTCGGCGCTGTCCGCACCGTCAGCGGCCGAAATGACTCCCGCCAGCTCCTTCTCCGCCGTATCCGCGCGCAGGTTCATCACGATGAGAAGATCGCCGCTTTCCGGATGTCTCCTTATGAACGCCGCCACATTGCCGTCACAGAGAGCATCCACTCCCTCTGTCGTGCCTCTCGCGATTGCAGGGAATGCATTCCTAACCCGGATGACCTCCCGAAACCACGTAAGAAGTGACAGATTGTCCTTCATCTGGTCAGCTGCTGAAGGGAATTTCATCGGAAATTCATCCATGTCCGGCGGTCCCGCGCACATGTCCGGGGCATCCGGATCATCGCTCCAGTACATCGGCGCACGCTTGTTCTCATCTTTGCCGGCTCCCTTCATGCCGATCTCCTCGCCGTAATAGACAAATGAGTTGCCGGTCATAAAAAGGCTCAGCGCATACGCCATCTTTGTGACAGGACCGTCATCAGCCCCATAATACCCTGCGCTCCTTGCTATATCGTGATTCGTATAAAACGGCGCGTCCACATAGTCCGGGTTCGCAGCGGTGTACGCCTCCTGTGCCAGAAGCATTCCTTTCACGTAGTCCGAAGCCTTGTAAGAGCCGTTAATGATGTTGGCGTTGAACCCTTCGTTGCCGCTGAACGGGAAATCGAACAGCGAATCAATTCCGCTGCCATAAAGCTGCGCGATCGTACTGCGGTCTGTCCATGCCTCTCCGACAAAATAGCAGTCGGAGCGAATACTTCTGCCGGCTTCAGTGAGGAACTGAAGAAATTCGACATTTGCCTCCGTATCTGCGTAAATATAATAGGTCACCGCATCCAGCCTGAAACCGTCAACGCCTTTTCCCAGCCAGAAAGCCAGAATATCACGGATTTCACCTCTTACAGCCTCGCCGGAAAGGTTCAGGTCCGGCATTTCAGACCAGAATCTCGCCTCATAATACCAGTCAGTGCCATCAAGAGGCGCAAAGCCGCCGGAAGACTCTCTGCTGAAGTTATAGTAATCAAAGTATTTGCACTCTGAAACGTCCGGCTCTG
The DNA here is from genome assembly GCA_045646565.1 of Lachnospiraceae bacterium. Classification (GTDB taxonomy): domain Bacteria; phylum Bacillota; class Clostridia; order Lachnospirales; family Lachnospiraceae; genus Chordicoccus. Next base: position 764 of record JAZRKZ010000287.1, on the reverse strand, counting down.
CTCCGGAGGGCAGTTCGTGCAAATATTCCGACGCAGCCTTAAACCATGCATTGTCTTCCGACGTATGATTGAGAACAAGATCCATATACACGCGGATGCCCCGCTCATGGCACTCTTTGAGTAAAGCCTCATAGTCCTCCATTGTGCCAAAGGCCGGATCGATCGCGTAATAGTCATCCACATCATACTTGTGATACGTCGAGGACGGATGAACAGGCGTCAGCCAGATCGCGTCAACCCCCAGATCCTCGATGTAATCCAGTTTGGAGCGAATGCCATTAAGGTCGCCGATTCCGTCTCCGTTGGAATCACAGAATGAATATACAAATATCTCATACGTCGTGCGGTAGTTGTCATCCGCTTGCGACCTCGTGAGGTCTTTGTTGTAGTCCAGCATCTGGACATAAGAGGCAGCGGGCACATCGCTGCCCGCTGCATTACCCGCATCGGAAGAGACAGCCGGCTTTTCATTGCCCGCTGCCTCTTCCGTTTTTTGATTTTGGCTGCATCCTGTTATGCACAGCACCATGCATAACAGGATCACATATACTGCTCTTTGTATTATTTTCATCCCTATACCGCTCCGACAATCACCCCTTGACTGCTCCAGACATGCCCTCGACATAGAACCTCTGCAGGTAAAGGAACAGTATGGCAATCGGGACGGAGATCAGCACTGCGCCTGCGGCGAAGCAGGTGTACCACTGATAGATGTACTCCTTCTGCAGCATGTTCCACAGACCGATGGCGACCGTGTACTGGTC
>JAZRKZ010000286.1:0-2656 GCA_045646565.1 Lachnospiraceae bacterium | reverse complement strand
GACCGGTGTTTCCAAAGTTCTCGAGACTGCGATCGACCACGTGGGAACCTTTGGCCGTATCGTCGTTCCAGGCATGTACGGACCGCATCCGGCGTCGATCGATTTTGACAAGGTCATTTTCAAGCAGGCGAAATTCCTCGGCGCGCATGCGCAGACCTATTTTGCCGATGAGGCCGCTGTCCGTTTCGTAGAAGCGCGCAAGTACCCTCTCGAGAAGATGGTAACACATAAATTCGAGCTGGAGGACGCGGAGAAGGCAGTGCTCACAACGGCGCGCGAGATCCCCGGAGAGAATCCGATCAAGTGCGTGATCATGCCGCACGGAGTAAAGTAAGAAGACTGATCTAACGAAAAACCAGCATTCGAAAAGACTGACATTCGAAAGGAGAGGACAATGGCAAGACTGATAGAAAGCGGAAAAATAGAGGAGATCATCTTCGCGAGATTTGAGCCCGGCGAGGATATTCTGCTTGCGCTGTATGATATCTGTGAGAAAAAGAGGATCAAAACTGGCGTGATCCTGGACGGAAGCGGCAGTGCAGTGGATTTCACTTACCAGCACTTCCCGATCAACCCGAAGCTCTGCCCGACGAACGTCTCGATCGGAACGATGGAGGGAAAATGCGAGATCAGCCTGCAGGGGACGATCGGCACGACGGTCTGCAATTACCCGGAAGATGCCGGACAGGACGCGGCGATCGAAAACGTCCTTCCCACGATCCCGGGACTTACGGACACCAACACGGACAAGTGGCGCTGGTGCGGCTCAGCGAACGGCGCGGGCACACCTTATATTCACGCGCACTGTGTCGCAAGCAACAAAGACTATACGGTATGCGGGCATCTGATGCCCGGCACGAAGGTGGCGTCGGGCGATCCGACAAAGCCCTCGCATTTCAGCGTGGTCATCGCGAAGGTGAGCGGTGTGGAGCTGCAGGCGACGTTCGATTCCAAGATCGGATTCTACCAGAACCTGGTGAATAGACAGGATTGATGTCCGGAGAAAACGGTTTTTAATAAAGACAGAAAGGAAAGCAGGATCGAAATTATGAGAGCTCTATTTTCAGAGAATAAAACACTGAAGAAGATCAACAGCGGAAAAGCCGCGATCGGATTTTTTAACTACATCAAGGATCCGGCGATCCTGGATATCGCCGGGGATATTGACATGGATTTTGCTATCATCGATAGCGAGCACGCTGTCAATGACAGGGAGACCATCGAGGTGCAGATCCTCGCGGCGCTTCTCAACGGTGTGACACCGTTCGTGCGTGTGCAGGACACACTTCCCTATCTGATGCGCAATTATATGGAGATGGGCGCGCAGGGGATCCTTGTGCCGCACATCAATACAAAGGAAGAGGCACAGCGGGGACAGGACGCTCTCCGCTATGCGCCTGAGGGCACAGCGAGTGCGTGCCGTTCTATCCGCGCTGACGGATATAACCCTACCCGCTGGATGCAGTATACCGCCTGGGCGTCGGAACAGGTCTCTTATATCCCGCTCATTGAGGATCCTGCAGGAGTCGACAATATCGAGGAGATCCTTACGGTCCTGAAGCCGGGACGCGACATGGTCATGTTCGGGAAAGCGGACTATGCGCAGTCCGCGAACGCGATGAATCCGGACGGCACAGTGGGACCTGAGGTCATTGAGGCCTATTTGAAGGTGTGCGAAGCCTGCCGGAAGGCGGACATCCGGTTCCTGGCCTGCCCGTCCACCCCGCCGGAAGGGACACAGCTGCGTGATGTACAGGCGGTCATCGATGAGGGCTGTTCCGGTGTCGTCATCAACACGGATCAGTATCTGTTGGCAGACAGCCTAAGAAGGATCAACAGCCAGTGCCGCTCATTGGATATCAGGAAATAAGAGCAAATTCTAAAAGACACAAGAATGTGTCGCTGTATGATATAAAAAGAAGAGAAATGAATCTTTTTTATGCATTGGCGACACATTTTTACGGTCTGACGGATTGGCATAGTTGTTGCTCTTATAAACAACAGAAAGAATGTGTATCGGACACAGATAAACAAAAGTCAAACAGAATATTACAAGGAGGAATGAACATGAAGGCTCAGATCATGGAAGGCAAAGTTGCAATTGTCACCGGCGGCAGCAAAGGTATCGGACAGGCGATCGCTGAGATGTACGCAAAGGAAGGCGCGAAAGTCGTCATTACGGCTCGCGGCCAGGCGGCTCTGGATGAGGAAGTCGCGAGGATCAAAGAGATGGGCGGCGAGGCGATCGGCGTCGTAGCGGACCAGGCGAGTGCGGAGGATACCCTGAACGTTTTTAAGACCACATTGGATACCTATGGCGATCTCGATGTCGTCGTCTGCAACGCAGGCGTAGGTGAGAACGTCAAGATCGAGGCGACCCCCGATGAACTGTTCGAGGAAGTCCTCAATATCAACACCGTCGGTGTTTTCCGCTATGTCCGTGAGGCGTGCAAGATCTTCCTGCCCAAGCAGTCCGGCTCCATCATTGTTGTCTCTTCTGTCAACGGTGTCCGCCCGATGTGCGGCGTCTCTTACTGCACCTCCAAGGGCGCGGTCAATATGATGGTCAAGAACGTCGGTATCCGCCTTTCCGGCACAGGCGTCCGTATCAACGGCCTGCTTCCCGGCTACACCTACACGCCCCTTTCCAACAAGC
>JAZRKZ010000285.1:0-6666 GCA_045646565.1 Lachnospiraceae bacterium | reverse complement strand
GCTGCTCGTCGGTATGCCTGAAGCAGCCCCTGCATAGGCAGCCGCAACCTCTCCGCCTGCAAATGCAGCCGCATACGTCGCCACCTCCGCAAACCCTGCCCTCAACGCATTGAGTTGATTTTGGGCATTTGCAAGACTCTTTTCTGCTTCATCGAGCTGCTTCTTTGTTTCTGTGAGTTCCGCATCCACCGTCTGGTGGTCGGAGGAGTATTCGATGAAGCTGAGGGAATTTGCATCATGACCCGCCAACACTTTAAACGACTTCACCGTCCACATCATCTGTGAGAGGTTTGGATTCATGATCGGCAGATCGAGCCCCGCATAGAGTGCCATCGTAAGGAACGTTGTATTGATATTCAGCCTGTTCGGGAGCCCAAATGAAATATTGGAGCAGCCCAGCACATTTTTAAGTCCGAGGTCCTCGCGCACCCGGCGGACCGCGTTCAGCGTTTCCATCGCTGCCCTCTGCTCCGCCGAAACGGTCAGAACAAGACAGTCGATGGCAATGTCCTCTTTTTTGATCCCGTAAGAAAGCGCGTTGTCAACGATTTTCTCCGCAATCCGGATCCGTCCGTCCGCATCTTTCGGAATACCGTCCTCATCCAGCGTGAGGCCGACGACCGCCGCACCGTACTTAGCGACCAACGGGAGGATCTTATCCATGACCGCTTTCTCGCCGTTGACCGAATTGACGATCGGCTTGCCGTTATAGATCCGGAGCGCGGCTTCGAGCACTTCCGGCTTCGTTGAGTCGATTTGCAGCGGCACATCCACGACGGACTGCAGCGCCTTGATGACCTTCACCATCATTGCTTTTTCATCGATACCGGGAGCGCCGACATTGACATCGAGGATGTCCGCCCCTGCCTCGACCTGCTGGATCGCCATACCGAGGATGTAATCCATGTCTTCCTCTTTCAGGGCCTGTCTGAACCGCTTCTTGCCGGTGGGGTTGATCCTCTCGCCGATGATTCTCGGTTCGGACACGACGACTGTCTTAAGGGGCGAACAGATGGCCATTTCGCGGCAGGCCGGCTGCCGGGTCCCTCCCTTTTTTCTGCCGGCTGGCTGCATAATCGCTCCTGTTTCGCTGCCGACATGAGCTTCCACCGCACCTGCTGCAAGATCTGCTTCATTTGCGCGGCAACGCAGCTCTTCCTCGCGCAGCATCTTTTTGAGCTCGGCAATGTAGGATGGATTTGTTCCGCAGCAGCCGCCCATGATTTGGGCGCCGTGGGGGAGCATGGAGAGGCAGGCATTTGCAAATTCCGCCGGCCCCACATCATACTCATTCGTCACCGGATCCGGCAGGCCGGCGTTCGGTTTCACAAGGATCGGCACATCCGACCACTTTGCGATTTCTTCGACGATCGGCACAAGGTCCTTCGGGCCTAGCGAGCAGTTGACGCCGAGCGCGTCAACGCCCAGGCCGCAGAGCGTCAGACACATCGCAGAGACCGAACATCCCGTGAAGGTCCGGCCGTTTTCTTCAAATGTCATCGAGACAAAAACAGGCAGATCGCTGTTTTCTTTGGCTGCCAGCACGGCTGCCTTTGTCTCATAGAGATCCGTCATGGTCTCAATGATGATAAGATCGGCGTTCCTGCCGGCTTCAACCACCTCGCGGAAGATATCGTAGGCTTCCTCAAAAATGAGCGATCCCGTGGGCTCGAGCAGCTGACCGATCGGTCCGATGTCGAGAGCGACGAGGGCTCGGTTCTGGTTCGGGGCATCGTCTGCGCAGGGAGACATCGTGCTTTCATAAAGATTTGGCTTCTCTTCTTGAATTGCAAATTCACCAGCATTGTCTTTTGCTGCACAAGCTGTCGACTCCTTACTTTGTGCAGCAAGTTCCGCAGCATTGCGCGCATTGTTAATTGCGGCGCTCACGATCTCGTTCACAGTAAAATGTGTCCCTGCCATTTTGAGCCGGTTGGCTCCGAAGGTGCAAGCGTAGACGATCTGGGAGCCGGCCTCGATGTACTGCCTGTGGATATCCACAATCCACTCCGGTTTCAGAATATTCAGCGTTTCCGGGATGGTTCCGACCTCCATGCCTTTCTGCTGAAGCATGGTTCCCATTGCTCCGTCAAGGATCACAAACTTGTTTTTGAGAAGCTCTTTAACACTCATAATCAGTTCCTCATTGTTGGAAGGTTTGTAGGTACAATACTATTATCACTTAAATAATAGGACATATCCGTTGTCCGGGTGAAATGATATAGTAGTCGATAACTCATCTGTCAGAAATGATCAATCATACTCTAAAGCATAAACGACTGGCACGTTCCGCCGTTCAGCCTGAATGTGCATCGCCCGCCGAGCGTACACATGTCGCAGCTCTTTATCTTGTCTTTCGAAAGGCCATGTCCGAGACCAATCACACAAGTCACCGACTTTGTCGGTGTGAGCAGCAGGCTCTCATTCACACAGACGCCGATCCGTTTCGGTGCGTCCAGAATTGCGAGGAAAGTGCTCTGTCCCTCAAGCGGAAAGTCACCATAACCAAGTCCAAATCTCCAAGTGTGCTCCGCTCCCGGAAAGTTCTTGAGAATCTTGCTCTCCGCCATGTCGCACACCTGCTCCACTGCGGCGGAGGCCAGCGCATCAATGACGATGGCTTCCGCCATAGCTGAAATCTGCTTGATCCTAATCAGCCGGTCGACCGCATCTGACAGCGTAGCGCACAGGAATATAACTTGCTTACATCCTTCCAGGTGTCGTGCGATCGAGTTTCCTTGCAGGCGGAACTCGGCTCCAGGTACCTGTCCGCCCTCGAGCGGAAATACGCGATACACATATTTTGCATCGATAGCCCGGAGGAGCTCTCTCTCCCCCTTGTCAAGGAGGGCTATCGTCTGCGCGTCGGGCTCACGTGTACCGTATCCCATGTATCGGAGCGCGTCTTTTCTATTCAGCTGTGATAATTGTATTTTTCCGACATTCATAAAAAACAGTATACATCAACTTGATATATAAGACTACCCAAAAGTGCTATGGCATCTGCCACAGCTCCTGCCTCCTACTGACTAGAGAAGGCAAGACTGATATCGGTAACAATTTATGGCAGCAGCCTCAGCTCCTGCCTCCTTCAGACTAGAGAAGGCAAGACTGATATCGGTAACCATTTATGGCAGCAGCCTCAGCTCCTGCCTCCTGAAGGCCAAAGAAGGCAAGACTGATATCGGAAGCAATTTATGGCAGCAGCCTCAGCTCCTGCCTCCTGAAGGCCAAAGAAGGCAAGACTGATATCGGAAACAATTTATGACAACAGCCTCAGCTCCTGCCTCCTGAAGGCCAAAGAAAGCAAGACTGATATCGGAAACAATCAATGGCAACACTATACGTAAATACTGCAGTAATGGAAAAATCGCCTGCCCACGCAAAAAAAGACCGCCGCAGGCCCCGCCCGCAGCAGTCTCATACTCTGTTTTATAAAATTACATCAGTCTTCCGCAAACAACGCATCGACAAACTCACTCGAATTGAACCTCTGCATATCGTCGATCTTCTCGCCCACGCCGATATACTTGACCGGGAAGCCCAACTCGGACTGGATCGCGATCGCGATGCCGCCCTTGGCTGTGCCGTCGAGCTTTGTGAGGACGATGCCGGTGATGGCTGTGATCTCCTCGAAGTCGCGGGCCTGCATCAGCGCATTCTGGCCGGTCGTGCTGTCGAGGACGAGCAGGGTCTCGATGTGGACGTAGCCGTACTCGCGGGCAAGGATCTTGTAGATCTTGCTCATTTCCTTCATGAGGTTCTTCTTGTTATTGAGTCGGCCGGCCGTGTCGATCATGAGAATGTCCGTGTCGCGGGCCTTGGCCGCGGCGATCGCATCGTATACGACCGCGCCGGGATCCGCACCCTCGCTTGATGAGATGCACGGGACCTGCGCACGCTTCGTCCACTCAAGCAGCTGTTCAATCGCGCCCGCACGGAATGTGTCCGCTGCGGCGACGAGGACCTTCTTGCCCTGCTTGCGATAGAGGTTGGCCAGCTTGCCGACGGTGGTTGTCTTACCGACGCCGTTGACGCCGATCATGAGGAGAACGGTCTTCTCTTTCTCAAAGGCAAAATCTGCCTCATTCACGCGCATCTGCTCCTTGATGGTATCCATCAGGACCTGCTTGCACTCTCTGGCGCTGCGAATGCGCTGCTCCTTGACCTTCTTCTTCAGATTCTCAAGAATCGCGTCCGTCGTCCGAATGCCGACGTCCGCCATGATGAGAATCTCTTCGAGCTCATCATAGAAATCGTCATCTATCTTATCGTAGGTAGTGAAAATTGTATTGACGCCCTCGCCTACGTTTGAGCGGGATTTCGTAAGACCCGCTTTTAGTTTATCAAAAAACCCCATGGTTTCTCCTTTCTAATGATGTACACTCATTTCAGAAAATCAAGTTTTTGTCTACTGTGATTCGCCGTGTCAAAATATAACATTGTTCATTTTATGAACAAATATCTCAATCTGACAACATCCGCCCAGTCTCAACCAAACAGGCATCTATCACAACATCCGCCAATCTCAACCAAACAGGCATCTATCGCAACATCCGCCAGTCTCAACCAAACAGACATCTATCATAATATCCACCCAGCCTCAATCTAACAGGCGCCGATCACGACGTCAACTCATCCTCTATCAAATTCACCGACACCAGCGCCGACACGCCCTTCTCCTGCATCGTAATGCCGTAAAGTCGGTCCGCTGATTGCATTGTACCACGTCTGTGCGTAATGACAATAAATTGTGTGTTTTTTGTCAGGCGATGCAGATATTCCGCGAACCTGGTCACGTTATTATCGTCGAGCGCCGCCTCGATCTCGTCAAGCAGGCAGAACGGTGACGGTTTTAAGTTCTGTATTGCAAATAAAAGCGATATCGCAGTCAGCGACTTCTCCCCGCCGGAGAGCTGCATCATGTTCTGAAGCTTCTTTCCGGGTGGCTCGGCGATGATCGAGATCGCAGCCTCGAGGACATCCACGTCCTTTTCGATCTCCAGCGTCGCGTTGCCGCCGCCGAACAGGGCCCTGAAGACCCGGTCGAACTCGTCGCGGATCAGGGTGAACTTCTCGTTGAACTGGCGGCGCATACCGCGGTCCAGCTCGGCGATGATTCCCTGCAGCTGCTGCTCGGATTCTACAAGATCCGTGTGCTGGGCTGACAGGAAGGTGTGCCGCTCCACAATGTTCTTATAGTCCTCGATCGCGTTGACGTTGACGTTTCCGAGACGTTTGATCGCCTCCTTGAGTTTTGATATCTCCCGCTTGATCGCCGGCCGGTCTGTCATCTCCGGATTTCTGAGTTTTCTCGCCTGGTTAGGCGTGAGTTCATACTCTTCCCAGAGGTGCGTGATAGAAGCCTCCATGGCCTCCTCAATCTTCTCCCTGCGCGCATGCAGTCGGAAGCTTTCCTTATCAAGCTCGGTAAGTCTGCCGGCAAGTTCATCGCGCCGCACGAAGAAGCCCTTGTGGCTGTCGTTCAGCTCTTTCTTCCTGCCTGCCAGCTCCTCGGCCTTCGCGGTATCAAGAACAACCTCCTGCCTTGCGGCTTCAATCGTACCTTTGATTGTCTCGATCCGCTCAAGCTTTTCTTTTTCTTCCCGGCTGCCCTCCTCGAGGCTGATGGTGATCGCGGCGTTCTCTTCCCTGAGAGACCGGATCTCACCGGTCAGTCGCTCGATATTGGCGGTCACGAATCCCCGGTTCTGCTTCTGGGCTGCGGCGTTCAGACGAACGCTCTCGAGCACGGATGTCTGGCTGTCGCGGTCCGCCTGCAGCTTCTCGGCCCGGCGTTCGAGCTCCGAGCTCTGCTCCGTGATCAGCTTCTCCGCCTTCTCGGACTCAGCGAGCTCTCTCGCGATCGAGCTGGAAGATTTCTTGATCTGCGTGATCTGCGCCTCAATTTCACCGCTCTCGCGGTCCAGCGTCTGCCGGTCAAGGCGAGTCATGCGGATCTGGTCTTCGGCTTGCTTGCGGGACATTTGCACCGTATTTGCACGGATATTCTCGCCGTGAAGCTTGTTGCTGATGGCGACGATCTCATCGCGGATCGCATTCCTCGCCGCCCGCTTCTCGTCGATCTCCTTCTGCTCCTTCTCCATGGCCTTCGCGATCTTCCGGACGCTCTTTTCGAGCTCGTCGATCTCGCGTTTTCTGCCGAGCAGATTGTCTTTATTCCGGAACGCACCGCCCGTGATGGAGCCGCCCGGCGAGAAGCTTTCGCCGGCCAGCGTGACCATGTAGAGCTGGTGGTTGTATTTGCGCCCGATGCGGATGGCACTGTCGATCGTGTCGACGACCAGCGTCCGTCCGAGCAGCTGGGCCCTCAGATTGTCGTATTGGGGGTCTGAGGAGGAGAGTTCATTTGCAAGACCGATCACGCCCGGCTCACGCAGCGCGTCCGCGCGATCGAACCGCTTCTTCCCGCGCACGTTGGTCAGCGGCAGGAAGGTCGCGCGCCCGTATCGGTTCGTCTTCAGGAATTCAATCAGGTATTTGGCCGTGCTCTCATTGTCGGTGACAATGTTCCGGAGGCTTCCGCCGAGCGCGGTCTCGATCGCGACCTCGTATTTCTGTTCTGCAAATACAAGATCCGCCACGACCCCATGTATCCCCGGATTGCGCCTTTTCATCTCCATGACCTTTTGGATGGCGTTGCCG
>JAZRKZ010000284.1:0-2792 GCA_045646565.1 Lachnospiraceae bacterium | reverse complement strand
CTTAAATACGCAGAAGAACGCCCGTGAGATGAAGGCGATGTGCCGCCGATATAAGGAGAAAGTGTCGCAAGGCAGCATCTGACCGGATATTTTTCATGCTTCCGCTCCGTGTATCTTCTGAATCTTTCGCGAAAGGACCGGGAATATCTCTCAATTTTCACGGTTGTCTGTTTTACACAAAATATACAAAAAATCAGCCTTAAATTGAAGGAAATGTGTCGACATTGGCAATTGAGTGTTTTATAATAACTATATAGTATCAGTAAAATTGACAACCAGGGAGGTTGGAACGAGATGAAAAATATTCTTTTTGTTGCTTCAGAGTGTATGCCGTTTGTTAAGACCGGTGGACTGGCAGACGTTGTCGGATCTCTTCCGAAATGCATCGATAACAGATACTTCGATTGCCGCGTCATTATGCCGATGTACTCCTTCATGAACCAGAAATGGAAAGACATGCTTGAGTACAAGACTCACTTCTACATGGACTTTAATTGGAACAGCTACTATGTCGGCGTCATGGAAACTGTATATGAAGGCGTGCATTTCTATTTCATCGACAACCAGGATTTCTTCACCTGCGATAAGCCGTACGCGGGAATGCCGTATGATATCGGCCGTTTCGCATTCTTCAGCAAGGCTGCTCTTTCGATCCTTCCGTCGATCGAGTTCCGTCCCGATGTCATTCACTGCCATGACTGGCAGACAGGCCTTATCCCGGTCTATCTGAACGATGCGTTCCAGGCAAATGAATTCTTCCGCGGCATCAAGACCGTTATGACGATCCACAACCTGAAATTCCAGGGCGTATGGGATGTCAAGACGATGAAGGATATCGTGGGACTTCCGGATTACTACTTCACGCCGGACAAGATGGAATTCAACCGTGACGGCAATATGCTGAAGGGCGGTCTCGTATACGCCAACGCGATTACGACTGTTTCCAGGACCTATGCCGAAGAGATCAAGATGCCGTATTACGGCGAAGGACTTGACGGCCTGATGCGGGCGCGCCAGAATGACCTGCGCGGTATCGTAAACGGTCTCGATTATGATATGTGGAATCCGAAGACGGATGATCTGATTGCTGAAGGTTTTGACAGCAGCGACTTCAAGGCTAAGAAGATCGCCAACAAGACCGCTCTTCAGCAGGAGCTCGGCCTCGATGTCGATCCGGATGTCATGATGATCGGTATTGTCTCCCGTCTGACAGACCAGAAGGGCTTCGACCTGATCGCTTATGTGATGGATGAGCTCTGCCAGGATGCCGTTCAGTTCGTCATCCTCGGTACCGGCGAGGAGAGATATGAGAACATGTTCCGTCACTTCGAGTGGAAGTACGGCGGAAGAGTGTCTGCTCAGATCTATTACAATGAGGCTCTTGCTCATAAGATCTACGCAGCTACCGATGCATTCCTGATGCCGTCTCAGTTCGAGCCGTGCGGACTTTCCCAGCTGATCTCGCTGCGCTATGGTTCGCTTCCGATCGTCCGCGAGACCGGCGGTCTTAAGGATACTGTCGAGCCGTACAATGAGTTCGAGGGAACAGGTACAGGTTTCTCCTTTACGAACTACAATGCGCATGAGATGATGGGCACTGTCCGCTACGCAGAGAAGGTCTATTATGATGATCGCGAGTCCTGGGACAAGATGGTCAAGCGCGCTATGGAAGCTGACTTCTCCTGGGAAGCTTCCGCGCTTCAGTATCAGGAGCTGTATGACTGGCTGATCGGCTGATCGCTCCCAAAAGACGCATATGTGCCTTATAGGCATATGAAAGTGTTACTCCTCTTAAGCTGTCTCCTCCATATGGAGGAGATGGCTTTTTTCGTTTTGAGCCTTCGAAGGGGACTTTCGTTTTTCCGGCAGAGAGCAAATGCGATCCGAACGAATCGAACATATTTTTGCCAAATGATGTTGACATTGACAGTGTAATGTAGTATTGTACCTATAGGCACGAACGAATGTTCATATTAGGATGAGGCAGAAAGAAATCACCTTAAACTTAGAAGAAATCACAGGAGATAAATCATTGAAAAATCAGACAGAAAAAGAACGCACAGAGAAAGTGAAGGCCCTCGAGGCGGCGATCGGTCATCTTGAGAAGGAATTCGGCAAGGGAACAGTCATGAAGCTTGGCGAATCGGAAGCCAATATGAATATCGAATCTGTTCCGACAGGCTCCCTTTCACTTGATATTGCGCTTGGTCTTGGCGGTATTCCCAAAGGCAGGATCATTGAGATCTATGGACCTGAATCGAGCGGTAAGACGACGGTCGCCCTGCATATGGTGGCGGAGGTCCAGAAGCGCGGCGGCATCGCCGGCTTTGTCGACGCGGAACACGCGCTGGATCCCACTTACGCGAAGAATATCGGCGTTGACATCGACAATCTCTACATCTCTCAGCCGGATTCGGGCGAGCAGGCCCTTGAGATCGCGGAGACGATGGTACGGTCCGGAGCGGTGGACATCATTGTTGTCGACTCTGTCGCAGCCCTGACGCCGCAGGCGGAGATCGACGGCGAGATGGGCGATTCGCACATGGGCCTTCAGGCAAGACTTATGAGTCAGGCGCTCAGAAAGCTTACCGCCACAGTCAATAAGACAAAGTGTATTGTCATCTTTATCAACCAGCTGCGCGAGAAGATCGGCGTCATGTTCGGGAACCCCGAGACGACGACAGGCGGCCGGGCGCTCAAGTTCTACGCCTCCATCCGCATGGATGTGCGCAGAGTCGAGACGCTCAAAGCGCAGGGGGAAATGATCGGCAACCGGACGCGGATCAAGATCG
>JAZRKZ010000283.1:0-3111 GCA_045646565.1 Lachnospiraceae bacterium | reverse complement strand
GACAACGATATCCCGTACAGCTGGGGTACCGCAGTTAACGTACAGATGATGGCGTTCGGCAACATGGGCGATGATTCCGGTTCCGGCGTTGCCTTCACACGTAACCCGGCTACAGGCGAGAACAAGTTCTTCGCGGAAGTTCTTATGAACGCACAGGGCGAAGACGTTGTCGCCGGCGTTCGTACACCTATGGAAATCGATGAGATCAAGAAGACTCTTCCGGATATCTATGATCAGCTCATCGGCATCGCGAACAAGCTGGAAGACCACTATCGCGACATGCAGGATATGGAGTTCACCATTGAGCATGGCAAGCTCTATATGCTTCAGACCCGTAACGGCAAGAGAACAGCCCGCGCTGCTCTGAAGATCGCAAACGACCTCGTAAAAGAGGGCAAGATCGACAAGAAGGCAGCTATCCTTGCAATCGATCCGCGTAACCTTGACACACTGCTTCACGGCTCCTTCGACAAGAACGCTGTTAAGAATGCAGAGCTGATCGGCAAGGGCCTTCCGGCTGCTCCGGGCGCTGCTTCCGGCAAGATCGTCTTCACAGCAGATGAGGCTAAGGAATGGGCAGAGAGAGGCGAGAAGGTCGTCCTTGTCCGTCTTGAGACTTCACCGGAAGACATCGAAGGCATGAAGGCAGCTCAGGGTATCCTGACAGCCCGCGGCGGTATGACATCTCATGCAGCCGTTGTTGCCCGCGGTATGGGCAGCTGCTGCGTATCCGGATGCCAGGAACTCATCGTTGACGAAGAGAACAAGACAATCAAGCTCGGCGGCCACGAGTACAAAGAAGGCGACATCATCTCCTTCGACGGCTCCACAGGCAACATCTATGACGGCGAGCTTCCGGTCATCGCAGGTTCTATCGATGACGACGATTTCAAGAACATCATGGATTGGGCAGACGAGATCCGTACACTCAAGGTCCGCACCAACGCCGATACACCGGCAGACGCAGCCAAGGCTGTTGAGCTCGGCGCAGAAGGCATCGGTCTCTGCCGTACAGAGCATATGTTCTTCGAGGGCGACAGAATCGACGCATTCCGCGATATGATCTGCTCCGATACACTTGAAGAGCGCGAAGAAGCACTCGACAAGATCCTTCCGCTGCAGCAGGGCGACTTCGAGAAGCTGTATGAGACTCTTGAAGGCAGACCGGTCACCATCCGTTTCCTGGATCCGCCTCTGCATGAGTTCGTTCCGACAACAGAGGAAGATATTGCGGCGCTTGCAGCCCGCAAGAACAAGAGCGTACAGGATATCAAGGACATCATCGCCGGCCTGCACGAGTTCAACCCGATGATGGGTCTCCGTGGATGCCGTCTGGCAGTCCTTTATCCGGAAATCGCTATTATGCAGACCAGAGCTGTCATCCGTGCGGCGATCAAGGTCCGTTCCGAGCATCCGGATTGGGCACTCATTCCGGAAATCATGATCCCGCTCGTAGGCGGCAGACGCGAGCTCGTCTATGTCCGTAAGATCGTTCAGAAGACAGCAGACGAAGAAATCAGCAAGGCCGGCATCGATCTTAAGTACTCCATCGGTACAATGATCGAGATCCCGCGTGCGGCTCTTCTGGCTGACAACATTGCTCAGGACGCTGACTTCTTCTGCTTCGGTACAAACGACCTGACACAGATGCTGTACGGCTTCTCCCGCGACGACTCCGGCAAGTTCCTGGCCGCTTATCTGGATGCCAAGATCCTTGAGAACGATCCGTTCGCTAAGCTGGATCAGAACGGCGTCGGCAAGCTCATGAAGATCGCAGTCGAGGCAGGTCGCAAGACAAAACCGGATCTGCACTGCGGTATCTGCGGCGAGCATGGCGGCGACCCGGCTTCCATCGAGTTCTGCAACAGCATTGGCCTTGATTATGTATCCTGCTCACCGTTCCGTGTACCGATCGCGAGGTTGGCGGCGGCGCAGGCAGCCATTAAGCAGGCTAAATAAAGAATAGCCTTCATAATTTGAGGTGACAAAAGGGCTATCACTTGTGTGGTAGCCTTTTTTCCAATATACTTTTGTAGTAAGATTCTTAACAGAGTCGGGTGGATAAATCTAAATGGGATATCATTCTTGCTATAGAAGCTGCAGAAACGAGGTGAGATGTGAATGAAAAGGTTTAATACGGAGGGTGCCTGCAATCCATCAAAGCATTACATGGTCAACATAGACGACCGTATTGAATATATCAAAACACTTGTTGCTGTGGGGAAGTATTTTACCATCAATCGTGCCCGACAATATGGCAAGACGACAACTTTGAACAGACTGAGAAGAGTTCTGTCTGAACAATATAACATCCTGAATTTTGATTTTCAATTAATATCATCCGCGGATTTCAGAACAGAAGAGTCATTTGTAAAGTCATTCAGCCGGATGCTGATGCGTAAAAGAAAAAGCGCCGGCATTCCTGAGGACGTCATAGAAACACTACAGGGCTTTATCAGCAGTGAAGAAAAAGACGTGACCCTCAGTATGCTCTTTGACACCATTCAGACCTACTGTGAAAAAGCTGATAGATCTGTCATCCTGATCATCGATGAAGTGGACAGCGCAGCAAACAATCAGGTCTTCCTTGATTTTCTCTCCCAGTTGAGAGGACTCTATATTGCCAGGGAAGATTCACCGGATGAAATTCATACTTTTCAATCAGTCATACTCGCTGGAGTAACAGATGTAAAACACCTCAGAGGCAGACTTCGGGACGATGAGCAACACAAAGTGAATAGTCCATGGAATATTGCAGTAGAGTTTACATTTGATATGAGCCTTTCGGAAGAAGGCATAAATGGAATGCTTCTGGAATACGAATCCGACCACAATACAGGCATGGATACCGCTGTGATTGCCAAGCTGATTCGTGGATATACAGAAGGATATCCATACCTGGTTTCCCGCATCTGCCAGCATATAGACCAGGATCTTGTTCCGGACGTGTTCTCAGATTTACGGGAAGCCTGGACATCATATGGGGTGGATGAGGCCGTTAAGATCCTTCTTTCTGAGAAAAATACATTATTCGAGTCACTCATGGGAAAACTGATTAATTATCCGGATCTGAAAGAGGCACTTCGGAACGTACTTCTGAAAGGTGAAGTT
>JAZRKZ010000282.1:0-2092 GCA_045646565.1 Lachnospiraceae bacterium | reverse complement strand
CAGAACTTTGCGGCTCCTTTTACTGTACCGTCAGACGCGATACGGTGCACAACGCCGTATTCGTCGCTTCCGATCCAGGATCCGGATTCGATGGTCCTGTAAGTAGGCTCGATATCCCATCCGTGATCAAAGAAGAATACCGCTATGATCCGCCCTTCGTGCTCGCACAAATAGCTCCGCCCCGTTCTTATGTCCTCCAGGATAAGATCGCGGGGCGGCCAGTTGGTCGGCCCCCACTGATTCGGATTTCCATGCGCAGCCATGAAGTCTCTGGCATGCGCATAGATCTCCATTATTCTTGAAAAGTCTTCTGCTGTTGACCTTCTTACGATCATTCTGCCTTCAGTCCGAGTTCTTCACGCACCTCTTCGAAGCATTTTACGACAAAATCTATGTCTTCAAATGTATGTGCTGCGGATATCTGTGTCCTTATACGCGCTTTGCCCTTCGGCACTACAGGGTATGAGAACGCCACGACGTATACGCCCTTGTCCATCATCTTCGCTGCAAACTCTGCAGCTGTCTTTTCATCATAGAGCATGACCGGAACGCATGGGTGCGTACCCGGGATCACATCAAAGCCTGCGTCATCGAGTTTTTTGCGGTAATACTCGGTGACTGCCGCAAGATGGTCTCTCAGTTCGGAACTCTCTTTGAGCATTCCGAACAGCTCGATGCTCGCTCCGGCAATGGCAGGTGCCAGAGAATTTGAGAACAGGTACGGACGGCTCCTCTGACGGAGAAGGTCTATGATCTCCTGTCTTCCCGAAGTGTATCCGCCCGAAGCGCCTCCGAGCGCCTTTCCGAGAGTTCCGGTGATGATATCCACCCTTCCCTCTACTCCGCAGTATTCGGCAGTTCCTCTTCCGTTCTTTCCGACAAATCCGACAGCATGGCTGTCATCGACCATAACAAGCGCGTCATATTTGTCCGCAAGGTCACAGACACCTTTGAGGTTTGCTATGATACCGTCCATGGAGAATACTCCGTCCGTTGCGATGAGTTTGATGCGGGCACCCTTTTCATCAGCTTCGATCAGCTTCTTCTCAAGATCCTCCATGTCGTTGTTGGCATAGCGGAATCTCATGGCCTTGCAAAGCCTTACGCCGTCTATTATGGATGCGTGATTCAGCGAGTCGCTTATGACCGCGTCCTCAGGTCCCAGGATCGTTTCAAAAAGGCCTCCGTTTGCATCGAAGCAGGATGAGTAGAGGATGGTATCATCCGTACCGAGAAAATCGGATATGGTCTTCTCAAGCTTCTTGTGGATATCCTGTGTTCCGCAGATAAATCTTACGGACGCCACACCGAAACCCTTCTCATCATATGTCTTCTTTGCCGCTTCGATCAGCCTCGGGTCATCACCGAGTCCCAGATAGTTATTTGCACACATGCAGAGCAGTTCTCTGCCGTCTTCCATCTTTACATGTGCGCTCTGCGGCGAGACAAAAGGAGCTTCGCTCTTGAATAGTCCCTTATCCTTTATGTCTTCCACCTCATTGTGGAAAAATTCCAGTGCTTCCTTCCTGTTCATCTCTACCTCCTTCAGTCGTAAAGCCTGTGTATGCAGTCCCAATCCATTATGACCTTGCCCGACTTGCCGGACAGCATGGCCTCAAATGCTGCTTCATAATCCGTTACGTCAAATCTGTGAGTGATTATATCCGAGATATCCAGACCGGCCTGCAGCATGGTAGTCATCTTGTACCAGGTATCCCAGACCTTTCTGCCGTAGATACCCTTGAGTGTCAGTCCGTCGAAGATCACTGTTTCAAGGTCGACAGTCGTCTCGCGGTCCTGAAGTCCCAGCAGCGCTATCTTCGATCCATGCTTCATCGAATGGACCATGTTGTTGAGCGCATACGGCGACCCTGACATCTCAAGACCGACATCGAAGCCCTCGGTCATGCCGATCTCTTTCATCACATCGGCGATCCTTTCATCAGTGATGTCAATCGTACGTGTGGCACCGAGTTTTTTGGCGAGTTCCAGCCTGTACGGATTCATGTCGGTGACTACCACATGTCTTGCTCCGCAGAACTTGACGATCGCTGCCGCCATGCAGCCTATAGGACCTGCTCCGGAGATCAGT
>JAZRKZ010000281.1:0-9736 GCA_045646565.1 Lachnospiraceae bacterium | reverse complement strand
TGCAACTCCTTGGCTCACAGAACGACATGGCTACGACCCCACTTCCCTGCAGACAGAGTTCTTCCAGAACTATGCCCGCACAATGATTCCGGAAGCACGCTACGGCGTTGAGGGCGAGCTTGACACAGCCGCCATCTTCCTTGCTTCCCCGGCCAGCACATATGTCAACGGCGTTATTCTTCCGGTCGACGGCGGATACACTGCTATGTAACAATCAGAAGGAGAAGACTCTCCTGACATACTCTTAGAAATCATAAGGCTGCCGCATCATCAGATAACACCTGATTGATGCGGCAGCTTTTTCGTTTTTATTCATCTGTTGTCTCTGTCCGGTCATTTTCCGTTTCCAACGGTTCCTGTATCTTCTCTATCATCTTCTTAAGAACAGGGTGATAAATGAGCGCACAGAAATAACCCGGCAGTGTAAGCCCAAAGAGCAGGGCAAGCGGCGCAAGCCGCATATCATGGGTAAGAACAAAAGGTATTACCGACATAATCACTGCCATCGCCAGGGTACGGAAGAGATGTGAAATACACAATATGGACGCGTTTCGAAAACACGCGCCGATCGGATAGATGAACTTCGCGACAAGCGGAAACACCCACACGCCAAGCATCGCCAGGATCAGCACGCCGAAATAGACAAATATGATCACAGCCCTTCCTGCTCCTTCCATCCCCTTAAAGGTTCCGTACTCAAAATACAGCAGCCCTGAAAAAAGGAGCATGATGAGCCAGACCGGCGTGGCGCTCCGAAGATTCCCCCTGAACTGCCTGAGATAAGAACGGACAATATACTCTTCCTTATCCTCGATCATCTGATAAAGAATATAGTGCATGGAGGCGATCGCGGCTCCTGCCGTCAGAATGGGGATACAACAGACCAAAGTTACGATATTTAGAATGACGAGTGTTGTCAGGTCTCTCATGGCACGCCATAGAAAACCATCCGTGCTGAATAAATTATTCATTTAACTCCCTGAAAAGAAAAGGAGGCCGCACATGACCCGCACAGCCTCCCCGTGATTATACGACATGTCTGTAGTCTCCATGAGGCTACTTAGGATTTAACCCTTGACAGCACCTTCGACCATACCCTGCATGATCTGCTTCTGCGCGATCAGGAAGATAATGATCATCGGCAGGATTGCGAGCAGCGCAGCCGTAAGGATAAGGTCCCACTGTTTTACATATGATCCGACGAACGCCTGAACAGCGACCGGAAGCGTCTTATACTTGCTGTTATTGCCAAGCATCAGAGACGGAAGCAGGTAGTCGTTCCAGATCCACATACCGTTAAGGATCGTAACGGTCGTGATGACCGGCGTAAGAAGCGGGAAAATAATCTTAAAGAATGTTCCTTCCGGTGAGCAGCCGTCAATAGCCGCAGCTTCTTCAAGATCATACGGAACGCCCTTGATGAAACCTGTAAGGATGAATACAGTCATGGCGCCGCCGAAACCGCAGTACGCGAAAATCGTTCCGGGAATGGACTTCAGCATCGGGATGCCGATAAAGTTACCTACATCACGGAATGTGGAAATAAGCGGAAGCATGACGACCTGGAACGGAATGATCATGGAAGCAATGAAGATCATGTAGATCACAGTCGCCCAAGCCTTCTTGTTGTTACGGCTGATGACCCAGGCGGCCATAGCGCCGAAGAGAGCAAGAAGAACAAGCGAGATAATTGTGATGGATACAGATGATCCGAGAGCCGCCCAGAAATTAAAGTTCGAATTTCCAACGACACTTGAAACGTTGGAAATGAACTGGGAAACGGAGGCTCCGACCCACGCAACCGGGCTCGCTACGATGGCTGTCTGTTTTTTAAAGGAGTTCAGAACAACCAGGTAGAACGGGAACAGAATATAGACCGCAATAAGCACGCCGAGGATCGTAAGGATGATTGTTCTTGATTTCTTTGTTTGTGACATTACAGCTCAACCTCCTTACTGTTAGATATACGTACCTGAATGAGAGATACGACAGCGAGAATAATGAAAAACAGAACGGCTTTCGCCTGTCCGACCGCATAGCTGTTCTTGGCGATCGCTGTGTTGTAGATGTTCAGAGCGAGCATCTGTGTACCATTTGAAAGATAATGGCCCATGAAGTTCGGCACAGAACCCGCGCCATTCGTCAAAGCCATGTTAACATCGAACTGCTTGAATGCGGATGTCAGTGTAAGGAAAGTACAGATCGTAACAGTCGACGCAATCATCGGGATCTTGATCTGGAACAGGACCTGTGTCGGTGTCGCGCCGTCGATATCGGCTGCTTCAAGAACATCGCCCGGGACCTGTGTAAGACCGGTGATATAAATAAGCATGATATAGCCGCCATACTGCCACAGATAAACAACTACGATACATAGCAGAGCTGTTTTGGACTGCGACAGAAGGGAGATATTATTTGTCATACTGATCAGAACGTTGTTGAATACGAACTGCCAGATATAGCCAAGTACGATACCGCCGATCAGGTTCGGAAGGAAATACGCTGCCCTAAAGAATCCTGACACCTTGATCGAAGACGTGCAGAGAAGCGCAAGCGCAAAGCCGACCACATTGATCAGGACCATATTGATGGCCACGAACAAGAATGTGATCAGGATCGAGTAGATGAACGCCGGATCCTTGAACATGGACGTGTAATTCGCCAGACCGACAAACTTCGAGATCCTTACACCGGTCCAGTCCGTAAAAGAATATCCGATACCAAGGACGAGCGGGATGATGACAGTAACTGCAAATGTAAAAAGAAGCGGGAACAGGAAAATGAAATACACGATTTTTCTGTGATGCTTCAGTGTCGGAAACAGATAGAGCCCTGCAAAAAAAGCGATAATGCCAATGATGAGCAACGCTCCCCTGCCGGAAAAACCGGTGCCCATGAAGTCCATTGCCAGAGCTGCAACAAGAAGCACAATTCCGGCTGCAAGCAGGACAAAGGAGAGAATGGCGTTACCCTGTGTTTTTGTCTTCACGAAAATTCCTCCTCATTTGTAAAAGAAAACAGGCAGCGGCATAAGGCCGCCGCCTGCATGAACTTCAAGACCTGGATACTTTTAGGTCCGGCTTATATTATGAATAATACTGAGCTGTAACCTGAGCCACCGTCTTTGTGAATGTAGCAGCATCCGGGATATTGCCTGCAGCATAGTCCGCATAAACAACGCCGAGCGCGTTCTGTGCAAGACCTTCTTTGTTGTTGAGCCAATGCCATGCGGATGTCTTTCCTGCCTGTGTATAATCTGTGATCGTCTGAGCGAACGGATCAGCAGCTACAAATGTGCAGGATGCGAACGGGGAGATGAAGCCTGCATCCTCGACAAGGATCTTCTGACCTGCCTCGCCTGCGCACCACTGCAGGAATGCCTTGGAAGCGTCAGCGTTGTCATTCTCAAATACTGCCCACCAGGACGGAGAATTTGTAAGGATCGTATCCTGACCTTCTTCGAATGCATACGGAAGCATACCAACCTTGAAGTTGCCGGCTTCTTCGTACTGAGCCTTGTCGTCAGATGTCATTGTTGCACCGATCCAGGAACCCTGTGTAACAAATGCATATTTGCCGGAAGCGAAATTCAGGATCTGCTGATCATATGTACCGGAGACCAGAAGAGCCGGATCAGAATACTGATTGAAAAGAGCTACCATCTCTGCGTACTTCTCGAAACGAGCCTCATCGATCTTGCCGCCGTCAGCGAGGAGATCGAAGTATGTCGAATCGTCACGTGCAAGACCTTCATCTTCGTAAACGCCGAACAGATGATTGCCGGTAGACCAGTACAGGTTCGTTGCCTCTGCGCAGTAGCCGATGACTGCTGTAAGTCCGAGCTCATCCTTCTTGGAATCAAGAGTCTCGAACGCTGCCTTCATGGATTCCGGTCCTGTGATGGATGCCGGATCGATGCCAGCCTTCTCAAGCAGATCTGCATTGTAAGCAAGACCAATTGCTTCTGTCGTGTACGGGAAGCCGACGACTTTGCCTTCGCCGTCGATGTACTCAGCTTCGGTATCCTCTACCCACGCTTCGCCGCTCATGTCTGCAAGAAGACCTTCCCAGTTAGCGAAGTCTGTAGCGCCGCCGTTAACAAAGATATCCGGCATGTTGTTGCCCTGATAGTACTGCTTCAGCTGACCCTGAATGTCAATACCGCCGCCCATAGATTCGATTTCTACATGAACGCCAGACTCTTCTTCGTAGGCTGCCGCAAGAGCTTTGAGCTGTGCATCTACCTCGATCTTGCCGTTAACAAGGCGAAGACCGCCGGCTGACGATGAGGAGCCACCCTCTGACCCACCGCTCGTTGATGAACCTGAGCCGCCGCATGCCGCGAGGCTGAGGACCATTGCGCATACAAGCGCGATTGCAAGTAATTTTCTTTTCATATGTACCTCCTTTTTCTCCCTGTAAGGATTTATTATCTTGGCAAAAGTATACAACTTACATTTATCGAAGCATATAACTTTTGCACAAAATTACTTATTAATCATATCATTTTTCCATGAGAATGCAATTCTTTTACTCTAAATAAAACATCTTTGATAATTTCATACAAATAATCAATCGTCAATTTGTCCATATTTTATAAAGATTTACTGTGCATTTTTAATGATAAATAACTAAAATACTGCCATTTTACGTGCATAAATTGCTGTAACAGAAGTACAAATGTCATATTTCTATAATTAATAGACAAATTACAGTTAGACACATACCGTCTGCGTCTCTATAATTAACATCATAAAAACAACAATATCCGGCTCTTTGGCGGATATCGCACAAGTCTGAACTGCAAAATTCCGTAATGTCTGTTAACTTACAAGTTAGGAGGATCAGTTAATGAATAGTGAAAAACACACTTGGTGGAAAGAATCTGTCATATATCAAATATATCCGCGCTCCTTTAAAGACAGCAACGGGGACGGAATCGGGGACCTGAACGGCGTCACGGAGAAGCTCGACTACCTGGCCAAACTTGGGATTGATGTCATCTGGCTGTCTCCTGTTTACAAATCACCCAACGATGACAACGGCTACGACATTTCCGACTACCGTGATATCATGACGGAGTTCGGGACCATGGAGGACTTTGACCGCATGCTCGCCGAGGCTCACAAGCGGAACATCAAGATCGTCATGGACCTTGTTGTCAACCACAGTTCGGACGAGCACAAGTGGTTCATAGAAAGCCGCAAGTCCAAGGATAATCCTTATCGTGACTATTATATCTGGAAGGATCCCAAAGACGGTCACGAGCCCAACAACTGGGAATCCTGCTTCAGCGGATCCGCCTGGAAATATGACGAGACGACGGAGCAGTATTATTTGCACCTCTTCTCGACAAAACAGCCGGACCTCAATTGGGAGAATCCGAAAGTCCGCGATGAAGTATACGACATGATGACCTGGTGGTGCGAAAAAGGAATCGACGGCTTCCGTATGGACGTCATTTCCATGATCAGCAAGGATCCCGCTTATCCGGACGGAGTAGTCCGCGACGGCGTCTACGGCGATCCCTATCCGCATGTATGCAACGGCCCACGTGTCCATGAATTCCTTCAGGAAATGAACCGCCGCGTACTCTCCCGCTACGACATCATGACCGTTGGCGAGGCAGCCGGCGTGACTGTCGATGAAGCAAAGAAGTATGCAAATAACGACGGGACCGAGCTTGGCATGGTCTTCCACTTTGAGCACACCGACGGCTGTTCCAACTCCGAATCTGTCATCGGCAAATGGACCGTCAATCCGCCAAAGCTTTCCTATGTGCGGGGAATTCTCAACAAATGGCAGACCGAGCTTGAAGGAAAGGCATGGGGCAGCCTCTACTGGGACAATCACGACCAGCCGAGAGCCGTCTCCCGCTTCGGAAACGACAGTAAAGAGTGGCGTGTCATCTCCGCCAAAATGCTTGCCACAGTCCTTCACATGCAGAAAGGCACTCCCTACATCTATCAGGGCGAAGAGTTCGGCATGACCAATATGCACTTTGCCTCCATTGAGGACTGCAAGGACATTGAAGAAATCAACGCATATCAGCAGTATGTCGTCGATCACAAGCTTGTCGACAGCGACACGATGCTGAAGTGCTTTGACACAATCGGCAGAGATAACGCGAGAACGCCGGTCCAGTGGAACACGGAGGCTAACGCCGGCTTCACAACGGGGACCCCGTGGATGAGCGTCAATCCGAACTACACCGAAATCAACGCCGAGGCAGCTCTGGCGGATCCCGATTCCATCTTCTATTATTATCAGAAGCTGATCAAGCTTCGACATACAACGCCGATCATCGTTTACGGAGTGTTCAGGCCCCTCCTTACAGACAGTGAAGTCCTTTACGCCTACGAGCGTGAACTTGACGGCAAGGTCCTGACCGTTGCCGCCAACTGGACAGATAAGGAACAGGCCTGCACACTGTTTGACGAAACCCTCGGCGAAGAACTGATCTCCAATTACAAAGGCCACAAAGCCGGCCTTCTTCAGCCTTACGAAGTCAGAGCAGTACTTCACTGATGAAAATGAAAACACCTGTTAGCAAAACTGAAGCCACAGAAGAGAGCAGACAGCAGGGTTATCCGGTCTTTCCCTGTTCCATGTATTTTGCCGATGCCAAAGAAGATGGATCGGAAAGGTTTGATACCAAGCCGCACTGGCACAGCTCGACGGAATTACTGCATTTTGAAAAAGGGATCTTTTCCGTCTCAGTCAATATGGAAAATATGGAGATATCCGAAGAATGCTATGTCTTTGTCGAGAGCGGAATGCTCCACTCCATTACCTCGGAAACAGACTACAAGGAGTCAGCGCTCCTCTTTAGTCCTTCCGTGCTCTCCACACGCAATATCGACTCCGCAGAGCAGAACCTGATCGAGCCGCTCATCCACGGCAACCTCACACTGCCGAGATTCATTACGCCGGACATGCCGATTTTCGAGGAATTCAACCGACTGTACAGGCAGATCGCTGCATTATTCAGGCAGGTCAACGACAGGCGCGACGATCAGTACAATGTTTCTGGGGCGGCTGCGCAGCTAAAGTGCAAAGCTCTCATGATGCTACTCATCTCGGCGCTTCATGAGCACAACCTGCTCACAGCCTCGTCGCATGATCTCGCACCCAGGGTCGAAGCCCTGAAAGCGGTCCTGTCCTATATCAATGATAATTACAGCGAAAAGATCTACATCAAAGATCTGGCGGCACTCATGAATCTAAATGAACAGTATTTCAGCCGTTTCTTTAAAAAGACGCTCGGCAGGACCTGCGTGGACTATATCAACGACGTGCGCATCCGCCACGCGATGAAACTGCTGCGGACGACGGACACGCCTGTCCTCGACATCGCCTACTCCTGCGGTTTCGGAAATATCGGACATTTTATTCAGACATTCAAGCGCGCGACAGGCAAAAAACCGTTGGAATACAGGATGGAATAATTACTAACTAAAACTCCCACACTCTATACCAAGAGCAGTCTCATTGTAAAATATACTTTCCAAGGGACGCTCCCGCTCGATCTCGCTGGCAGCGCTACTAATAAATTTTCTTCGTTACACTCGAAAATTTAAAGTAGCGGCCGCTCGATGACGCCCTGCGAAACCATTATTTTCGATTTCGACTGCTGCCATATTGACAAGAGGTATTTTTTTTACTAAAGGAAAGTGATAGAAAAATGTTAAAACAGTGGTGGAACGAAAAAATAGCATATCAGATTTATCCGAAGAGTTTTAATGACAGCAACGGCGACGGTATCGGCGATCTTCAGGGAATTATCAGCAAGCTGGATTATCTGAAGGATCTGGGCGTCGACATTGTCTGGCTGAGCCCGATCTATGTATCTCCCCTCGCTGATCAGGGGTACGATATTGCGGACTATTACAGCATCGATCCGAGGTTCGGCACCATGGACGACATGGACGAGCTTCTTGCCGAAGCGCACAAGCGGGACATGTATATTCTCATGGACCTTGTCGTCAACCATTGCTCCGACGAGCATGAGTGGTTCAGAAAAGCCGCGGAAGATCCGGACGGCAAGTACGGTAAGTATTTCTATCTCGAACGCACGACCGATCCCGGCACCCTCTGCAACTGGAGATCCTACTTCGGCGGCTCCGTCTGGGAAAAGCTTCCGGGACACGATGACATCTATTACCTGCATGTCTTCCACAGAAAACAGCCGGACCTCAACTGGGAGAATCCGGAACTTCGCGAAGACATCTATACGATGATTAACTGGTGGCTTGACAGGGGACTTGACGGCTTCCGTCTCGACGCCATTATCAACATCAAAAAAGCGCTGCCCTTCCGTGACTATCCGATGGACCGCGACGACAACATGGCAGCCTGCACCCAGATGCTTCACGACGCCGAAGGCATCGGTGATTTCCTCAGCGAGATGCGCGACCGCTGTTTCAAGCCTCACAACGCATTCACTGTTGGAGAAGTGTTCAACCAGAAGGACGAGGATCTTCCTCTGTTCATCGGTGAGAACGGCTACTTCAGCTCCATGTTCGACTTCTCCGAGACCGTCTTCGGCCAGAGCCAGAAGGGCTGGCAGGAGAACCGGGACATCACGCCGGATGACTACAGGAACTGTGTCTTCACAGCCCAGAAGAAATTCAATGATGTCGGCTTTGTCTCGAACATTATCGAGAACCACGATGAGCCCCGCGGCGTATCCCGCTATATCCCGGAGGGAGATCAATCTGTCGTCTCCAAGAAAATGCTGGCGACCGTCTATTTCCTTCTGAAAGGCCTTCCCTGGATCTATCAGGGACAGGAGCTCGGCATGGAGAATCTGAAGATCTCATCCATCTCGGAGGTGGACGATATATCTTCGATTGATTCCTACAAGGTCGCTCTCTCCCAGGGCGTTTCCGACGCCGATGCGCTCCACATGATCGAAAAATACGGCCGTGACAACGCGAGAACGCCGTTCCAGTGGAACACTGATGAGAACGCGGGCTTT
This sequence comes from Lachnospiraceae bacterium, assembly GCA_045646565.1. GTDB lineage: Bacteria > Bacillota > Clostridia > Lachnospirales > Lachnospiraceae > Chordicoccus. Next base: position 756 of record JAZRKZ010000281.1, on the reverse strand, counting down.
TCGACCGGCACGCCGTGGCTTCGAGTGAACCCGAATTATACCGAGATCAATCTTGAAGATGAAAAGGCCGACCCGGATTCGGTATTCAATTATTACCGGACCCTCACCCGCCTCCGCAAGAGCGAGGAGTACATGGATGTACTGGTCTACGGAAGCTTCGAGCCCTATCTCGAGGACATGCACAATGTCATGGCCTACCTGAGAAAGAGTGATGACAAGTGCCTGCTTATCATGGCCAACTATCAGAATGAGCCGCAGACGCTGCCGCTTCCCGGAACGATTAACAAGGTCGTGCTCACGAATACCGGGGAGCCGCATTATACAGAAAGCAAGATCGAGCTCGGCGGCTATCAGGCTGTTGTGTTGGAACTGAACCGAAATTGAGCTCGGCGGCTATCAGGCTGTTGTGTTGAACTGAACCGAAATTGAGCTCGCCGGCTATCAGACTGTTGTATTGAACTGAACCGAAATTGAGCTTGACGGCTGTCAGGCTGTTGTATTGAACTGAACCGAAATTGAGCTTGACGGCTGTCAGGCTGTTGTATTGAACTGAAATAGGATACGCCGCTTGTGCGGCAGGAGAAAGGCAACTCGTTGCCCGGAAAACGGGCTAGTGAGTTGCCTTTGAAGTCGAAAGGCAACTCGTTGCCCAGAAAATGAGCTGTTGAGTTGCCTTTCAGATATAATTATTTTGTGGGGAGCCAGACCAAAGCAACTCAAACACTCATATTTATGGTCTGGAGTTGCCTTTGAAAA